>JANMKH010000557.1:0-1862 GCA_031371965.1 Sulfuriferula sp. | reverse complement strand
TGCGCAGACGCGTTGCACGCTGTCGGCGATGGCGGTCTGCAGCTCACCGGACAGACGCGACGGCGTGACGTAAATGCTTTCTTCGAAATACGGGCCGTCCAGCGGGTCGGGCTTATCGAACAGCGCCAGCACGCGCAGCTGTCCGTTTTCCAGCAGGCCTTCGAGGGCGTGTTCGCTGCCGGGGATGAAGCTTTCGACGATCAGGCCCAATTCACTGGCGTCGCGGTCCGCGCCCGACTGGATGCGGCTGACCCGGCGCACTTGCTGCAATAAATCCTGCGCATCATCGGCGCGAATCACGCCGCGGCTGGCGGACAGCCGGCGTGCCTTGACCACCACCGGATAGCGCAACTGCGCTGCGAGTGCGCGCGCGTCCTGCTCGTTAGCGAGGTGGTGAAACATCGGATAGCTGAGGCCGTTTTGTTGCAACAGCTGGCGGAAAGCGAGTTTGTCGCGGGTGGGGCGTACCGCCTCGGGCGCATTGCCAGGCAGGCCGAGTTTGTCGCGCAGCACGGCGGCCAGTTCCACGCCCGCGTCGTCCACCGCCAGTACCGCATCCACGCGCCGCCCGAGTGATGCCAGTACTTGTGCTGCGGCGGCCTCGGGCTGGTCGAAATGCAATGACAGGATCGGGCTCAGGCCGCGCTGCGGGGCGAGCTGGTGGCAGTGGTCGGCGGCACTGACCACTTCCACGCCCAGCTTGTGCGCCGCATCGAGGAAATCCTGATTGCGGTAACTGGCGATGGGGAGCAGCAGCAGGACGCGCAGCATGACTTAAAACGATTGCAATTGCTGGTCGGTGGGTTCAGCGCAGCAGTACCACGGCTCGGACAGATGGGCGATGGTCTCGCCGAAGTCGGCGTGCTCCAGCGTCGGCGCAGGTAGCCCGGCGGCATCATGGGCGAGCTGCCAGATAGCGCGGAACACCTCGCTGCGCGGCGCGTTTTCCATCTGCATCGCGGTGGTCATGATCTGTTGCTGCAGGGCGTCCACGCGTGGGTCGGCGTGACGCCATGGGTAGCCCAGCAACGCCGGGTCGAAGGCTTCCAGGCGATCGCTGAAACCGGGCAGTTGCAGCAGATAGGAGCCCTGCGGCACCAGCAGACGGATGGCGAGTTGTACCGGCGGCACCGCTTGCACCAGTTTCAGGCGCAGCAGTTCGCTGAGCAGGTCGATGTAGCCGGTCAGCGTGGTCCAAGGGTTGAACGGCACGAAGGTGGGCGCGAGGAAAATGCCGTTCGCGCGGCACAGGTCGAGCGCGCGTTCGAAACCGGCGTGGGTGTGATTTTTGTCCAGATACTCAAGTACCGCATCGTCCACCGACTCCACTGCGCTGGTGATGAACAGACAGCCAGCGTCGCGCAGCCTGGGCAGCAGGTCGGCGTGATCAAGCAGGTGCTGAATCTTGATGGTGGCGTCGAAACTGAGGTTGGGAAAACGCTGGTGCATGGCCTCCAGCACGCGCAGCGCGTGGGTGGGGCCGTTGAAAAAATCCGGGTCACCGAAGGATATGTGCTGTGCGCCCGCCACCACCTGTTGTTCGATGTCGGCCAGCACTACGTCCACCTGGACCGTGCGGAATTTCCCTTGATACACTGGCACCACCGGGCAATGCCGACACAGGTGCTTGCAGCCGCGCGTGGTCTCGGTAAAGCCGACGATTTTTTTGCCGCCGTCGGGCAGCTTGAGGTGGGCGTAGCGGGTGAGTTGGGGCAATCCGCTACGGTCCGGCGGCAGAAATTTTACTTGCGCGAGCTGCACCATCGGCGTGTTTTGCGCGCTGATATCGCCATCGCGCAAGCGTTGCGCCAGCGCCACCAGGGCCGGCTCGGATTCGCCGCCGAGCAGGGTGTGTACGCCCA
>JANMKH010000503.1:0-2765 GCA_031371965.1 Sulfuriferula sp. | reverse complement strand
CTTGCTTTTGGATGAACCCACTGAAGGCATTCAACCCTCCATCATCAAAGACATTGAGCGTGTGATTGGGTTATTGCGTGATCGCGGCGGCATGGCCATCATTCTGGTTGACTGTTCCTGGCACTGAGACATTCAATCTCCGGGGAAACCCTGATGCTTACCCGAGTTGTGGGGCGAATGGACACGAGGTGCCCGATAAGATTTTTGAAGACCATAAAAATACCCCGTAACGCTTTGAAGCTACGAGGCAGGGTATAGACTAAAAAAGTCACTTCCGGCAGGTTAAGCAACCGCCCAGATAAAAAGGCGATGGAACAACCATCGCCTTTTTCATTCCGCAGAACGCTTATTTTAGCGCTTCAGCGTCAGCCCCTTCTGGCTACCGAAATACGCCGCCAGATCCGCCATGTCCTGTTCCGACAGATTGGTCACCTGTCCGGACATGATGGCGTTTTTGCGCTCGCCGGATTTGTATTCGGTCAACGCCTGGTACAGGTAATCCGGATGCTGTCCCGCCAGACGCGGAAACATCGCCGCCTGGCTGTTGCCATCCACGCCGTGACAGGCTGCGCAAGTTGTCGATTTTGCCTTGCCCTGCGCGGCATTTCCGTCCGGTACTGCCCATGCCTGTGCGCTTGCCACCATCCCCAGCAGCGCCAAAATTGCCAGATGCTTCATTGTGTCATCCTCTCTCGTATTTATTTGCCTTCTGAGTAATACGCGGCCAGATCTTCCATGTCCTGGTCCGTCAAACTCGCCGCAATCGCCCGCATGGTAGCAAAGCTGCGTTCACCGCTTTTGTATTCCTTGAGCGCGGCGACGATGTAGTCGGCGTGTTGGCCGCCCAGATACGGCACGCTGCACACGGTTGGGTAAGCGGTACGCCAGCCGGCAATGCCGTGACAACCGATACACATGGAGTTTTTGTTTTTGCCGGCAACCGGGTCACCGGCTGCATGGACGACGGGTGCCAGACATACGCTCAGCGCAACCAGGCTGAATAACAGACTTGTTTTCATGCTCTCCTCACTCTTTATGGATGTGAACTCCAGTCGTCCATACATTTTTTGTATATCTGACCGCTTTTTATTTATGGTGTCTCTGTGGACCCTTGCCTTGCTTTTTTAGCCAAGCCATTGTATGCACACTGAGGCTGGCTGGCAACATCGGCATGCTGTCGGCTGGACGGCAGCATCCGCATAACGGTAGCATGGCGCACACTCTTCACTGGCGGATCGGGCAATCATGGGCAATCGACTTTCCAAAATCACCACTCGCACCGGCGACGACGGCAGCACCGGTCTGGGCGACGGTTCGCGCACCCCCAAAGATGCTGCGCGCGTGGAAGCACTGGGCGACGTGGATGAGCTCAACAGCCAGATCGGCGTGCTGTTATCCGAAGACCTGCCCGCGGATGTCAGCGCTTTGTTCAACGAGGTGCAACACGGTCTGTTTGACCTGGGCGGCGAGCTTTCCATCCCCGGTTATACAGCGATCACCGATGATCATCTCGCCGCGCTGGATGCGGCCATTGAGCACTACAATGCCGCGCTGCCGCCGCTGAAAGAATTCATCCTGCCCGCCGGTTCGCGCGCCGCTTCGCTGTGCCACGTTGCGCGTACTGTTTGCCGCCGTGCCGAGCGCCGCGTAGTGACGCTGGCGCGCAATGAACCGGTATCACCGCTGGCAGTGCAATACCTGAACCGCCTGTCCGACTTGCTGTTCATTCTGTGCCGCGTCCTCAATCGCCATGGCGGGGGAGCGGATGTGTGCTGGCAGCCCAAACGCCACGCGCCCACTGAATAAGGAAAATGCCCATGCAGCCCATGACTTTCTGGTTCATCCTCGCCAGCGTGCTGATTGCAGCGGCGATGAGCGTGGTGAAACAGCAGAAGGCGGAAAATTGAACCTGCCTGACTTCAGCTTGCTTCATGTGGCAAGCAGTCAGAGAACAGTCTACAATTCGATGTAAACATCCAACCACAAAGGTGACGAACATGACACAGACAGTCTCCATCCGGCTAGATGACGAAACCCTGGGCAAGCTGGACGCACTCACCAAAGCCACCGAACGTTCACGCGCATGGCTTATGGCGCATGCCGTAGAGCAATACGTTCAGCACGAAACCTGGCAGATCGAAGCCATCCAGAACACACTGAAAAAAATCAGGCAAGGCAAGGCAAAGTTCGCCAGCGATGAAGAAACCACACAGTGGCTGCAAAGCTGGGGCAGCAAGCAAGAGCTGAAAGCGCCGGCATGCAAATAAGGTGGCATGAAGATGCCATTAACGATCTCGTGGCTTTACGGCAATACATTGCACAAGACAATCCGCAGGCCGCACAGCGTATTGCAGGAAAAATTCTGGAGCGGATGAAATTTCTCGAAGAGCACCCTATGCTGGGCAAAGCCGGGCGCATCCATGTCAGCCGTGAACTCGTTGTGATTGGCACACCCTACACCGTCATTTATTTACCCCAGCCTGATGTCATCTCCATCCTGCGGGTTTTCCACCAGGCGCAGCAGTGGTAAGGATGATCGTGACTGACTTCCTTTATCTCGAACGTGGTAAAGCAAGCGATGGAGCACAAAATATCACAATACAAAATATGATCCCTTTTTCGCTTGGTTGATTTGTTTTTTGCGGCCGATTATGGCGAGGGCACTACGTTTTCAACAAGGAGATATCCATGCTTTCACTATTCGAGAAACCGAACGTTCTGCTAAGGCTGGAAGGCTGTGCTGTCTTTGTCCTGGCCCTCGCTGT
>JANMKH010000422.1:0-2445 GCA_031371965.1 Sulfuriferula sp. | reverse complement strand
TGCCATATACCCAGCTGCCCGCTACCAGACCCGGCAACTCGCCGATTCGCGCGGCGTGGGGATGTGTGGTGCGCTGCGCCAGATAGCTGGCAAAGCTGTGAGTATGGATGCTGGGATGATTCTCCAGCGCAGCATAAAGTTCATCAAGGAAGAAATAGCCGTTGTAGGGATAGTATTCCCAGGCGTTCTCGCCATCCAGAATCACGCTCACCACTGGGGTTTCGTGCTCCGGAGTCTGCTGCAGAATGGCTTCCAGTTCGGCGACGAAATGCTTGACGGCATCGTTGGCATGCCATTTTGAGTATTCAAAACCGATCATGTCGGACAACTTATCGTCGCGGAAGAAACACAGTGTCTGGTGCGCGGCCACCCGATAGGGGCGGTAACGCAACTGGCGCTGGTCAGCGTCCGATACCTTGGCAGCATGCAGGCTGTTGGACAGCACAGCCTCGCCGCTCGCAGTCCACGCCAGCCCGGCTTCGTCGAACACGCCCAGCAGCGCCGTCGAGATACCGCCTTCGGCCGGCCAAATACCCTGCGGCACAGCGCCAAAGCGCGCCTTATGACTGGCAAGTGCAGAATCCAGGTGACGCCGCACGCGTACCTCACCACCGGGATACACTGGTTCGACGGGCAATTCGCATTGCGGCCATGCTTCGCGCGCGGCCGCAAAATCCATCAAAACCGGTGCTATCGGGTGATAGTGCGGTGTACTGGATATTTCCACCTGACCGGAGGCAGTGAGCTTGCGGTAACGCGGAATCAGGTCGGTCATCACTGCGCCGATCAATTGATACACGCTGCGCCGGTCTGCCAGGGTAAAGCCCCGGCCTTTTTTCATCAGATCCAGCAACCACGGATAGCGACGCCGCACCGTCTCGCCCGTCCAGACCAGGTGGTACCAGGTCACCAGGTCGGCGAGGTATTGCCCGGAAAGATAATTCAGCGCATCGCTTCCCTGCCGCTCTGCCAGTTGGAACAACTCAGCCAGCTGGTGATAGGCGGCATATGGCCGCACCATGGTGACGTGGTTGCAGCGAAAGCAATATTCCAGGATCAGGTCACGTTGCGCTTGCGTGATGTGTTCCAGCTCCGGTTCGATCAGCAATGCAAGCAGTGGATCGCGCGGTTTGTTCGCTTTGAACTGGCTGGTGTAGTCCTCCAGTTGGTCGAGCAGTACCGGCACGAAATTACACGTCACCCGCATTCGCGGATGCGCCTCCAGATGCGCCGCCATGTCGCTGTAATCCTTGATGGCGTGCAGATAAGTCCAGGGCAGACGGTATTCACCGGTGGCATAGTCACGGTAATCTGGCTGGTGAAAATGCCAGCACAGGACAAGATCAAGACAACGTGTAGTCATAAACAAACCTTGAAAAAAACTATTGCACTGCCTGTTTGGAATTGCGCCTAACGGATTTGGTGCGGATACTGGCCGAGCATGTCCGGTGTAATCAGCGTAACGCCGTTTTCAGTCACATAAAAACGTCGTTCGTCTTCCGTGCGATCTACGCCCGCCACCATACGCTCAGGTATCTTGCAGCCCTTATCTATCACACAGCGACGTAAATAGGCATGTCGACCAATATCAACGTCCGGCAGTATTACCGCGTCTTCCACCGTAGCGAAGCTATTGATCTGGACATTGGAAAACAGCACCGAGCGCCGCACTGTGGCACCGCTGATAATGCAGCCACCCGATACCGTACTATCCATGGCTACACCGCGTCTCTCTTGCTCGTCGAATACAAATTTGGCAGGCGGCAATTGTTCCTGATGAGTCCAGATTGGCCATTGCTTGTCATATAAATCAAGTTCCGGTGTTATTTTGGCCAGATCCAGATTGGCCGACCAATAGGCTTCTACAGTACCTACGTCACGCCAATAGGGTTCACCGCCGGGTAAGCTGCCAATGCAACTGTCTTTGAAACTGTGCGCATAGACGCGGTAGCGCGAGATTAAATAGGGAATGATGTTGTGACCGAAATCATGGTCTGAATTGGGATCATCCGCGTCACGAATCAGTTGTTCATAAAGGAAGCTGGCGTTGAACACATATACACCCATGGATGCCAGTACCCGCTTTGGGTTTCCGGGAATGGTGGTGGGATTTTCCGTCGGTTTTTCAGCGAAATCCACCACACGCCCGTCATCGTCCACGGTCATTACGCCAAACGCATGCGCCTCTTCAATCGGCACCTCGATACATGCCATCGTCATGTCGGCTGCATGGCTTACGTGGCAAGCCAACATTTCTCCATAGTCCATTTTGTAAATGTGATCGCCGGCCAGAATCAGCACATGGTCGGGTTCGTGATTACGCACAATATCCATATTCTGAAACACTGCATCTGCGGTACCCTTGTACCAATTCAGTTCCGAGATACGCTGTTGCGCCGGTAACAACTCGATGAACTCGTTGAACTCGCCGCGCAAAAACCCCCA
>JANMKH010000419.1:0-5770 GCA_031371965.1 Sulfuriferula sp. | reverse complement strand
ACTGGACCAGGCACGCACCCAGCTCGCCCGCGACCAGGCGCACCTCGCCGAAACCGAAGCACAGCGCACCAGCGCCCGGCTGCCAGGGCGCGCGGATGAGCGTTCTGCCGCTGCCGCTCAAGTCAATGCTGCCCAGGCACAGCTGGCGCAAAGCCAGGTTCGGCTGGCGCAGAAATCCCAGACCGCGCCGGTGAGCGGTCCGGTGGAGGACAGCTTTTACCGCGTGGGGGAATGGGTGGCCGCCGGCCAGCCGGTGCTGTCCATCCTGCCGCCGCAAAATATCAAGGTGCGTTTTTTCGTACCGGAAACGCGGCTGGCCGCCATTCATGCCGGAGAAAATGTGCACATTAGTTGCGATGGCTGCGGCGCACCCATCGCCGCCACCGTGCGCTTCATCGCCCAGCAAGCCGAATACACGCCGCCGGTGCTGTATAGCGAAAACAACCGCCATCGTCTGGTCTACATGGTGGAAGCCTGGCCCGCGCCAAAGGATGCGACGCGGCTGCACCCCGGCCAGCCGGTGAGCGTGACACTGCAATGAGCGAGGCGCTGCTCATCGACGTCCACGAACTGAGCAAATCCTTCAACGGCAAGCGCGCCGTCAACGGCCTGTCGCTGCAGGTGCGGCGCGGCGAAATCTTCGGCTTCCTCGGCCCCAACGGCAGCGGCAAGACCACCTCGATCCGCATGCTATGTGGCCTGCTCACGCCGGATTCCGGCAGCGGCACTTGCCTGGATTTTGACGTGCTTACGCAGAGCCGCGAAATCAAGAAACAGGTGGGCTACATGACCCAGCGTTTCAGCTATTACGATGATTTATCCATCCGCGAAAATCTGGACTTTGTGGCGCGCATGTATGGCATGGACAACCGCCGCCGCGTGGTGGAACAGTCGATGATCGATCTCGGTCTGGCCGACCGGCGCGAGCAACTGGCGGGTACCCTGTCTGGCGGCTGGAAACAGCGCCTGGCCTTGGCTGCCTGCATGCTGCATCAGCCACGCCTGCTGCTGCTGGATGAACCCACCGCGGGCGTCGACCCCAAGGCGCGGCGCGACTTCTGGGATGAAATTCACCGCCTGGCCGGACAAGGCATCAGCGTGCTGGTATCCACCCATTACATGGACGAGGCGGCACGCTGCCACCGCCTGGGCTACATCGCCTATGGTGACTTGCTCGCATCGGGCACGCCGGAAGAATTGCTGGCTGCCAGCAAACTAGTCAGTTTCAACGTACAAGGCAGCGACCTGGCACTGGGAGAGCGGCTCAAGGCCCTGCCCGGCATCGAGCAGGTTGTCGCCATGGGGCATGTTTACAGCGTCAGCGGCGCAGATGGTGAACGCATCAAACAGAGCCTGTCCGCGATTGAAGGCCTGCACTATGAGCCCGTGGAAACCGGACTGGAGCAGGTATTCATCCAGCTCATGGATCGCACTCCGGAGAAAACCCAATGAAGCTTAAAAATGCTTTGGCCACAGAGAACACAGAGCACACGGAGAACAGCCAAGGCGGTCAGGCCGGATACGCTTGTACACCCAGAACAAGATCGTTGCCAATATCACTCTCGCCTTCTCTGTGCTCTCTGTGGCCATTGAATTGCGGTTGTTAACATGAAGCTGCCGCTCTCCCTGCACCGCCTGTGGGCCATCGTGGCGAAGGAATTCATCCAGCTGCGGCGCGACCGCATCACCTTTGCCATGATGGTGGGCATTCCCGTGATGCAGCTGGTGCTATTCGGCTTTGCCATCAATACCGACCCCAAGCACCTGCCCACCGTGGTGCTGGACGCCGACCAGAGTGCGTATTCGCGCAGCTTCACGGCGGGCCTGGAAAACAGCGGCTACTTCGATATACGGCCTTACACAGGGAGTGTCGCACAGGCGGAACAGGACATGGCGGTGGGTACGATCCAGTTCATTGTTTCCATCCCCGCCGATTTCTCGCGCCGCCTGGTACGCGGCGAGAAACCCGCGGTACTGGTGGAAGCGGACGCTTCCGACCCGTCCGCCACCGGCAACGCGCTGGCGGCGTTGACCAACCTCAACCAGACCGTGCTGTCCCATGACCTGACCGGCCCGCTCACCCAGTTGAACGGCACCCCGCCACCATTCGAAATCCGCGTGCAGCGCAACTACAACCCGGAGGGCATCACCCAGTACAACATCGTGCCGGGACTGATGGGCACCATCCTCACCATGACCATGATCATGATGACCGGCATGGCGGTGACCCGCGAACTGGAACGCGGCACCCTGGAAAATTTGCTGGCCATGCCGGTGCACCCGCTGGAAGTGATGATCGGCAAGATCATCCCCTACATCATGGTGGGCTACATTCAGGTGGTGGTCATCCTTACCGCCGCGTACTTCCTGTTTCACGTTCCCATCGCCGGCAGCCTGCCGCTGTTGCTGGCCTGTGTGCTGATTTTTCTGGCCGCCAATCTCGCCGTCGGCATGATGTTTTCCACCATCGCCAAAAGCCAGCTGCAGGCGATGCAGATGACGTTTTTCTTTTTCCTGCCGTCCATGCTGCTGTCCGGCTTCATGTTCCCGTTTCGCGGCATGCCGGAGTGGGCGCAGGTCATCGGTTCCGCGCTGCCGCTCACCCACTTCCTGCGCATCGTGCGCGGCATCATGCTGAAAGGCAACGGCTGGGCGGAAACCTGGCCGAGTGTGTGGCCGCTGCTGGTGTTCATGGCGGTGGTGCTGGCGATCGGCTTGAAGCGCTACCGGCGTACACTGGATTAAGCAGGTATCGATCATGCACGATCGACCGTCCACTCCGTAGCGCAAGCTGTCCATCACAACCAACTCTCTGGGTATCACTTTCAATCAAAAACGGGCGGTCGATACTTGTTATGACTGCCTACTGGCTTTGTATTTTTTTAAGTTGATGCTATACGTATATATTAGATGCACTTATTGATAGGCCGCATATGGATACCCCGCAGAGCCCCAATCAAAACCATCTTCTCGCCGGACTGCCCACGGCTGAATTCGAACACATCGCTCCGCATCTGGAGTTGGTCGCGATGCCGCTGGGCGAAATCCTTTATGAATCCGGCAGCCAGTTAAAGTACGTCTATTTTCCGACAACCGCCATCGTGTCTCTGCATTACGGGACGGAAAACGGTGCATCGTCCGAAATCGCGGGGGTGGGCAATGAGGGCGTACTCGGCATTTCGCTTTTCATGGGCGGGAATACCACGCTTGGCCGGGCCATCGTGTCTACCGGCGGTTATGCCTACCGACTCAAGGCGCGGGTGCTGATGGAGGAATACAACCGTGTTGGAGGGCGCCGCGCCGGCGCCATGCAGCACATGCTACTGCGCTATACCCAGGCGCTGATTACACAGGTATCCCAAACGGCGGTATGCAATCGCCACCATACTGTGGAGCAGCAATTGTGCCGGTGGTTATTGCTGACCCTTGATCACATGCCTTCGAACGAGTTGACCATGACGCAGGAACTGATTGCCAGCATGATCGGCGTGCGGCGTGAAGGCATCACCGAGGCCGCCGGGCATTTGCAGCAAGCGGGGCTCATTCGCTACCGCCGTGGTCACATCACCGTGCTTGACCGGTCAGGCCTGGAGTCACGCGTATGTGAATGCTATGCGGTAGTCAAAAACGAATTCGATCGCTTGTTTCCCAGGGTGCAGAACCACCAGGCGATTTACTCAGCCATCCATCCTAATCCTTCGTCGCGGCTGCGCGCTGTTAAAGCCAGAAAAAGTGGAGCGCATCCGATTTTATAGTTGGTAGTCGGTCACCATTCACGATCAACATCAACCGTATTGATATGTCTACGCCGTAGTCCACTTCGACTTGTGTTATTGGAGGCTCCTGTCGGAGCGTCAATCTCAACATGGAGTAGCTATTCGAGAATCCTGCGAAGTCTCGCGTCGTTATTTGCTGCCGTTCGGATTTGAGCCTGTCGGATGTGTCCGGCGCTTCCCGAAGCGGCCATTCAGGCGACATCACACATTCTTAACTGACGGACTTCAGCTTAATTTTGAATTGTTCAAACTCTGTCAAAGACAGGCCTTAGCATATAGATGCTGCCGCTACTCAATGATACCCATCTCAGTCACCATGTTCCCCACCCTGTCTACCATCATGGTCATCGCGGTCTCTTTGATGATCACTATCTTCACGATGATCCCGGCCTCTCCGATAGCCATCATCATGGCCTCCGTAAGGCACAACATAGCAACCACTCAGACCAATCACCATTAAGCTTAAGATTAGCAATAGTTTTTTCATGATCTATCCTTTTATTAAAACAGTTGATCCACCACTGCTTAAAGTCTACGAACCTGGAAGAATCTGCTGTGGTGGAATGCGTTGCGCCCATCCGTCCCGAACGGATGTTCAACCGCCCGGCGCCGCATGAGTGCTCAGCGCGACTGTGTCATTGCTGACAAAGAACGACATTAGCCTCTTTTTTTTCGGTGGTTACGTATCCTCATTAACGGGCACCTTTGTGATCTTTTTGGCCGTCATTTTTATGCCGGCCAGCTACCTCGTGTTCTTCTGCCTTCTGTTTTTGCTTGTTCACTTCTTCTAATGGGGAAGGATGAGTTTGCCCCGGTTTCTGATGCTGATCTTTGGTTTGCTTAGTCATGACAGCCTCCTGATAAGTAGTTTGTCAGCCGCATCGCATCCGGCGTCGACCAGAATTCAAAGTACGCCTGCCTCACATCAAACACTGTACGGTAGCCAACATAGGATGTCATCGTTGTGGGGCAGCGCAAACTGAGGCACCCCTTTGGCATGCAGCTAACCCTTGCAAGTAAACCAAATATCAACAACAATCCATGCCGGTACTTTCACCACAACAACCGGGAGCTATCAAAATGAACCGTAAAGAACTGATTGACGCCTTGGCAGGCAAGACTGGCAGCACCAAGGCTGACGCTGACCGCAACATTGCTGCGCTGATAGAAATCGTCACTGCCACGCTGAAGAAAGGCGACAATGTTGCGTTGGTCGGCTTTGGTACATTTGAAGTCCGCAAGCGTGCAGCGCGTACCGGCCGCAATCCTGCTACCGGCGCCGAGCTCAAGATCAAAGCATCGAAAGCGCCTGCCTTCAGGGCGGGTGCTACACTGAAAGCAGCGGTGAACGGCAGCAAGAAGTAATCACCATAAGGACCGGCGATCACCCGCCGGTCTTGTTGCAGAGCCTGTGAATCAAGTCCTCTGAGCCAACCATGGGGCGCCGTAACCACTATCACGTCTATGTGATCGAACTGTCGAAGGACGTTCTTTACGAAGGCCGCTTCAAAAAATCCAACCCCGGTTACGTCACGGGCAAACCCTGCGTTTATGTCGGCATGACCGGATTGGACCCCGACGTGCGCTTCGACAAACATAAGGCGGGTATCCAATCCAATCGATACGTCAAACAATTCGGCTTGCGCTTATTGCCTGAGCTCTACGAAGTTTACAACCCGATGCCCTATGAGGGCGCGCGCGACATGGAAGTGGAGTTAGCGATCGGCCTGCGTGGGGCCGGCTATGGGGTTTGGCAGGCGTGAGTCAGCGAACCTCCCTGCTGCATTAGTTATCGACGCACTGTTATTGGCACCCCTTCAATTCGCAAGCGCAGCGGCAAGATTGCAGCGCACTTTCATTCCCGCCCATATCTTATCTACTAACGGGGTGCCCCTGCTTGCGTCCTCGGCCTGGCAAATAGGAACAACATCTTCCGGCTTGATGGCAGCGCGAATTGATAGCCAAAATTTGGCAATCAAATCAAACCCGCATTT
>JANMKH010000129.1:0-2212 GCA_031371965.1 Sulfuriferula sp. | reverse complement strand
TTGCGATGAATGCCCCAGCTGGTTTCGTTGCCGATCGGACCCATGTCGTCGATAGGGTTGCCCAGCACGTCCATGATGCGGCCCAGGGTTTTAATCCCGACCGGCACGGAAATCGCCGCGCCGGTGCCGCTCACCAGCATACCGCGGCGCAGGCCGTCGGTGGTGCCCATGGCGATGGCGCGCACGATGCCGTCACCGAGCTGCTGCTGGACTTCCAGGGTCAGCTCGGGGGTGTCCATTTTGAGTGCGTCATAGACCTTGGGCAGGCTGTCACGCGGGAATTCCACGTCGACCACCGGGCCAATGATTTGTACGATTTTGCCTTGACTCATCGTCGTTCCTTGAAATAACAAAATTGCTTAAACGGCCGCAGCACCAGCCACGATCTCGGAGAGTTCTTTGGTGATCGCGGCCTGGCG
The DNA here is from genome assembly GCA_031371965.1 of Sulfuriferula sp. GTDB lineage: Bacteria > Pseudomonadota > Gammaproteobacteria > Burkholderiales > Sulfuriferulaceae > Sulfuriferula. The sequence continues at coordinate 1,793 of JANMKH010000129.1, read as the reverse complement.
GGTCTTGTTGTAGACCAGCTTGAGCTCTTCGATCACGCTTTTGGCGTTGTCGGACGCTGCCTTCATCGCCACCATGCGCGCGCTTTGCTCGCTGGCCATGTTTTCAGCCACCGCCTGATAAATCAGCGCCTCGATGTAACGCGTCAACAGGCCATCTACTACCGACTTGGCATCCGGCTCATAGATGTAGTCCCAGTGGTGCGCAGGCTTGTCACTTGGTTCGGCAGCCAGCGGCAGCAACTGGGTAAGCGTCGGTTCCTGTTTCATGGTGTTGACGAAGCGGTTGTACACCACATAAAGGGCATCAATCCTGCCTTCCATGTAGGCATCCAGCATCACCTTGACCGGGCCGATCAGCCGCTCCATATGCGGCGTATCGCCCAGCGCAATCACCTGCGACACCACGTTGGCGCCAGTCCGCTGCATGAAACCCAGCCCCTTGTTGCCAATGGCAGTCACATCCACACCCAGCTTGGCGCCATCCCACTGCTTCATCTTGTTTACAACCAGACGCAGCACGTTGGTGTTAAGGCCGCCACACAAGCCTTTATCGGTGGTAACCACAATCATGCCGACACGCTTTTCGTTTTCACGCTTGATAACGAAGGGGTGCTTGTATTCCGGGTTGGCCTGGGCGAGGTGGGCGGCCACATTGCCGATTTTTTCGGCATAAGGGCGTGCAGCGCGCATGCGTTCCTGCGCCCTGCGCATTTTCGCAGCCGCCACCATTTCCATGGCGCGGGTGATCTTACGCGTATTTTCTACGCTCTTGATCTTGGTGCGTATCTCTTTTCCGGCAGCCATGATTGCTTCCCGATCAGTAGACGGCGGAGGACTTTAATGCCTCGATAGCCTGGGTCAACGCCGCTTCCGTGTCGGCCGTCATGTCGCCGCTGCTCTGGATTTTGTCCAGCAGGTCGCCATGTTTGCCTTTGACGTAGGAGCCCAGCGCAGCTTCAAACGCCAGCGTTTTCTTCACGTCGACGTCGTCCATGTAGCCTTTGTTCACCGCAAACAGGGTGAGCGCCATTTCTGCAACGTTCATCGGCGCGTACTGGTTCTGCTTCATCAACTCGGTAACCAGTTTGCCGCGTTCCAGTTGCTTGCGCGTCGCCTCATCCAGATCCGAGGCGAACTGTGCGAAAGCTGCGAGTTCGCGGTACTGCGCCAGCGCCAGGCGCGTACCGCCGCCCAGCTTCTTGATCACCTTGGTCTGCGCGGCGCCGCCGACGCGGGACACCGACAGACCGGCGTTAATTGCAGGACGGATACCGGCGTTGAACAGGTCGGTTTCCAGGAAGATCTGGCCGTCGGTAATCGAGATCACGTTGGTTGGCACGAACGCGGAGACGTCGCCGGCTTGGGTCTCGATCACCGGCAATGCGGTGAGCGAACCGGTTTTGCCCTTGACCGCGCCGCCGGTGGCTTTTTCCACATAGTCGGCGTTGACGCGCGCAGCGCGCTCCAGCAGACGCGAGTGCAGGTAGAACACGTCGCCGGGATAAGCTTCACGACCCGGCGGACGGCGCAGCAGCAGGGAAATCTGGCGGTATGCCCAGGCTTGCTTGGTCAGATCGTCATATACAATCAGCGCATCTTCGCCGCGGTCGCGGAAGTATTCGCCCATGGAGCAGCCGGCGTAGGGGGCGATGTATTGCATCGCGGCGGAGTCGGAAGCCGTCGCCGCGACGATGATGGTGTGACCCATGGCGCCGTGCTCTTCCAGCTTGCGCACCACGTTGGCGACCGAGGAAGCCTTCTGGCCGATCGCGACATATATACAGGTTACGCCG
>JANMKH010000411.1:0-4510 GCA_031371965.1 Sulfuriferula sp. | reverse complement strand
GTGTGTTTGGATTGGCGTGCGTAGCTGTTTTAGCGCGGAACATCAGCGCCGTTCGCCCTGTCTGCGGCGGGCTTACAGACGCCCGCTGCGTTTGATATCCAGATAACGATTAACCAGCGCTACCGGCAGCTTCTCCGGCTCGACATCCACACCCAGCACACCGTACGCTTTAATCGCCTCATGGGCCTTGCGCCGTTCGCCCAGATAAATATGCGTCGCGCTATGGCGCAAGGCAGCGCTGAAATCCCTGACCGGTTCGGACAGGACATCGTTGATGATGCGTTCCTGCAAGCTGGCCAAAAGCACCAGATGGCGTTGCCGCATCAAGTGCAGAGCCGGGAGCAACTCGTCATTGTCTTCGTCGCGCAGATTGGTGACGAGCACGACCAGCGAGCGCTTGTTGAGACGAGTCATCAATTGCGTGGCCGCATTCAAAAAATCCGGGCTACTGGTTCCCGCCTGCAAATCGTAGACCGTATCGAGCAGGCTATTAATCACTCCGGCGCCTTTGCGCGGCGGCAAATAGCACGGCCGCCCGCCGAATGCCATCAGCCCCACCGTATCGCCTTGCCTTAAAGCCACATAGGACAACAGCAGCACAGCGTTCAGCGCGTGGTCAAAATGGCTCAGTTCTCCGTCTTTGGCGAGCATGCGGCGTCCGCAATCGATCAGGAACACCACTTGCTGGTCGCGTTCATCCTGATATTCGCGCGAGGTCAGTTTCTTCAGGCGCGACGTGGCTTTCCAGTCGATCTGGCGCAACATGTCGCCAGTCCGGTATTCACGCAGCTGGTGAAATTCCAGCCCTTCGCCGCGGCGCTGACGCAAACGTATGCCCATCATGCTGAGCCGGTTGTCGGTCGCGAACAACGCGTAACTGGTCATTGCAGCAAAGTTCGGATACACCTTGACGCACTCACCCGCACCCGCCCTACGGCTGCGCCGCCATAGCCTGAGCGGCGAAGCAACCAGCAAGCGGGTTGCAGCAAAACACTGTTCGCCACGTTCCGTCGGCTTGATTTCATAGCTGATTTCGGCCCAGCCTGAAGCTGGAATTTGCGTCTGCGCGGGCATGCCCCGGACTTCGACATGCGCCGGGAAGTGGTCGAAAATCTCCAGTTCAATGGGTGATTTTGCAGCATGCTGAATGTGCAACCGCACCTCGCCCCAAACGCCCAGCGCGAGGGTGCCGGAAACCTGCCGCAGCACGGATATTTCCGCTTGCCGCAATGTGGCAAGCAGGTCGATGCCTACGATCAACAGCATCAGCGCGCCGAGCCCTATCCAGACCATCACCAGCGCCGGCCAGAACGCGGCAACCACACCTGTGGCCAACCACAACCACAGCAGATGGAACAGGCGCTGTGCGGGTATCACGCGCGCGGCGCTTTCACTTTTTCCAGCATGGCCTTCAGCACATCGTCCGCGCTTTGGCCTTCGATTTCCAGTTCGGGGCGCAACGTAATGCGGTGGCGCAAGGCGGCGATCGACACCGACTTGACGTCATCCGGGGTGACAAAATCGCGCCCGGCCAACAATGCCTGTGCACGCGCCGCACGGATCAGGGCAATACCGCCGCGCGGCCCGGCGCCGATGGCAATGCCCGCCCACTCGCGGCTCTGGCGCACGATATGCACCGCGTAGTCGTTCACTTGCTGATCTACCCGCAGACCCGCCACAATTCGCTGTATCCCCAGCACCGTCTGCGGCTTGACGACGGTGGCGACGCGTTCCACATTGAGCGCATCGCCGGTTTGACCGGCGGTCACGCTGGCCACCAGGGATTTTTCTTCGTCTTCGCCCGGATAGTCGATCAATATCTTGAGCAAAAACCGGTCAAGCTGGGCTTCCGGTAGCGGATAGGTGCCTTCCTGTTCGATCGGATTCTGCGTGGCAAGCGTCATGAACGGTGGCGCCAGGGTCATGGATTGCCCCTCGATGGTGACCTGGCATTCCTGCATCACTTCCAGCAACGCGGCCTGGGTTTTGGCGGGCGCACGGTTGATTTCGTCCGCCAGCAGCAGGTTGGTAAAGATGGGGCCTTTGCGGATACTGAACTGCTCGCTTTTCAGATCGTAGAGCGCATGGCCGGTGATGTCGGACGGCATCAGGTCCGGGGTGAACTGGATGCGCGTGAACGCGCCGTCGAAGGTTTTCGCCAGCGCCCGCACCAGCAAGGTTTTCCCAAGCCCGGGCACGCCTTCGATCAGAACATGGCCACCGGCAAACAAGGCAATCAATATCTGGTCCACAGTCTCTGTCTGTCCGATCAGCGCCTTGGCGATTTCCGAACGCATGCGTTGGGCAATGGCGCTTGCCTGCGCAATTTTACTGGTTGCCGGGGCGGCTTCTGCTTCCAATGGGGTGGTTTCGTTCATAGCGTTTTCCTTATCGTCTCCAGCAGGATGATTGCTTCGGTAAACTCGGTTTCATTCGGGGCATGCTGCTCGAACAGGGCTTTTTGAATCGCGCCGGGCGTTGTGTTTGACAATTCGGCGAGCTGCATGGCGAGTGCTTCCCGAGGCAGGCTGGCCAGCGCCGGGTGCCGAGACTCCAGCATCCGCAACAAGGCTGCGCGCGTGCCATTCAATAGTTTCGCCCGCTGGCCCTGCTGCCACAGAAAGCGCCCGCTCGCTTCGATATGATCCAGCAGGCGGCGCCGTGCCAGCGGCGGTGCAGCACGGATAGGGCCTAATCTGCGACTGCTTGACCACAGCCATGCGACCAGCAGCAGGGCTGCGCTGACCAGCACCGTCCAGGCGTTCGTACCTAGCCATTTCCACAGAGGCGGCATATCCCCGCTGTAGATCAGCCAGATTTCGCCTGGGTGTTGGTCGTGCGTCAGATACCACAAAAACGCCGCATTATCGTAACGGCCAATCGACGTATTGTGCATAAAATCCGCATCGCTCAATACCGTCAGGAAACCTTTACCCAAGTGATAGCGCAACATATGCCCGCCCATATCGGCGGCGCTGGCAGAATGCTTTTCCTTGCCGCGATATGCAAGCGTTGTGCACGGCTTGAAGGACACCTGCATAAAATCACTGGCTGCGGGAATATCCACGTTGGTCGGCACAAAAGGTTCGCGTGCCTTGGCCGGATTGCTCACGCTCCTCACCCCAAGTCCGCTCAATAACCAGTCTTGTGCTGTTCTGTTTTCGGTTGCCGAAGCGTCGGCGGGTATGACAATCAGGTGGCCGCCTGCACGCACCCAACCCAGCAGTGCATTGGCTTGCTGAGGTCCTATCTCGTAGCGTTCGGTAGGTATCACCAGCGTGCCGTTGCTAGGTGGCAGGCCCACCAGGCTGGACATGCTTTTCGCCGGGCTGGTTTTGGTGTTCAGGAAACGTTCGGCAGCCAGCAGCGAGTTGTAACGCGCTTCGCCCTGGTAACCGACATGGACCTTATCGGAGACCAGTTCGAAATTCTTGTAAAACCAGTAGCCTCCCCATCCGATCAGGGTCATAAGCAATACAACGACGAGCCAGGGTCTTGCTCTCATGCCGTCGGCCTGAAATGAATATCCCAACTGCGACACAACTGCTGCATTTCCTCCGTGTGCGGATGGCGGCCTGCGTAGGCGGTGTTTTGCCAGGCATGGGTTAACTGACAGAAGTAGTCGCCGGTTTCCTGGGTTGCCCCGGCACGGAATAGCCGCATGCAATCGCCTTCGGTTGCATTGGCACCCAAGGCTATTTTTTCACGCGTTACCCAGTAGGCCAGTGCACCGCGATAAAGCAGACTCAAGGCCTCACGCTGCTGGCCCTCTTGCCATAGTTTCCAGGCCTCTTTCGCGATATTTTCCGGTAACGATTGCGGCTGGATATCCAGCCCGAACAGCACTTGTACAGGCTGTGTCGAGCGCGCTGCCGGTTTATGTTCGAACCAGCCGAGCCAGCGCTTGCGCTTTACGATCAGCCAAACGATGACCGCTGCCAGCAACAGCCACAGCAGCCCCTCGAAAACCCGCGCCATACCCGGCACAATCCGGGCCAGAAATTTCAGCCATGCAGGGTCGCTATCAGGCTGCTTTTTGCTGGCTTGCTTACCCATGTATTTCCAGTGCTGCTCGACTTTTTCAGTCTGGAATTCGGGCTGTTTCAGCACGGCAGAAATCCGTTGCTTGAGTTGTTCCGGTGTCTGGGACGCAGCGACGGCCTGCGCGGGTGGCACGGGTGACGTCGCAGCCACTGCGGCCATGGACTGCGTTGGAAAAATCAGTACACCACCCAGCACACACGCCATCAATATGGACATGAGAACCCCGGTAGATGCAGCGGACCTGGCGGATGGCTGGTGGCGCTGCGCCATGCGCCGGAACGCGATCTCGATGTCCCAACCTTCAAGCAGGGTACGGCGATTGAGGTACAGTGCGAAACCGGCAGCCACATAGAATGGCTCCATCGCGGTCATCGCTGCCAGATAAAAAACATGCTGTAAAACATCCTGCCAGGCAGCTTGATGGGTGGCGAAAAACAGCTTGAAAAAATCAGCCTGCACTGTTTGC
>JANMKH010000382.1:0-5035 GCA_031371965.1 Sulfuriferula sp. | reverse complement strand
CAAATTGCCAAGGTTGAGCTGCTTGTTTTGGATGACTTGGGGTATCCACCTTGACCCAATCTGAGCGGCAGAATCTGCTTGAACTCATCGACGATCGCACCAGGAAATCCACACTCATCACCAGCCAGATTCCGGTCAAAGCATGGCACGAGGTCATCGGCGAACCCACCCTGGCTGACGCGATTCTCGATCGCATCGTCCACCGAGCTCACGCGATCGAATTAACCGGAGAATCCATGCGAAAAACGAAAAAAACTTGACCCAACGTGAACACCTGAAGTAAAAACCAACTACCAGCACAAAGCGTCGTTCAGGCGTTCACGTTCGAGCAGAATCACTGTTCACGTTCAGCAGAATACGCACAAAACATCGGGCGCCCGTTTTCACAACACCCTCAACCCGCCCGCTCACTCTCCCGTGCCATCATTTCCAGCGCATTGCCATCCGGGTCATTGACATACACCGAGCGCGTGCCGTCGCGGTGCGTGGTCAGCGGGCCAAAGCGCGCCGCGTCGTCCACCTGAATGCCGATATGCGGCGGGTGCTGCGCGGGAATGACCAGCGCCATGCTGGTATTGGCGAATTTCAGTAACGCCCAGGTGGCATCCTGATACACCACCGCACACTTGAAATTAGCCTGATACCAAGCCACCGACGCCGCTACATCGGTCACAACGATAGCGAGGTGATGGATGCTGTCGAGCGCTGGCTGTCCGGTGGTGTCGGTATTGTTGTCCACGATTAATGCTCCTTGCGTTGTTCACAATGAATATGGTGACTGTAGCAGATGGATGCAAGCCGGCTTTGAAACTGAATTCGTTTTAAACCTTCTGCCACAGAGAACACAGAGAGCACGGAGAAAAGCGGAAAACCCGTTTCGTATACGGCTTTTTAGAACGCAATATCTGTGCATTGATTTTGCGGGACGGCCACGAACCACCCAAGCCAGTAAACCGCATAGGCTCTGTGAGCTCTGTGTTCTCTGTGGCTAGTTTTTAAATCACGTCCGTCAAGGAATCGGCAGCGCGCTTTTATCGACCACCCGACGCATGACAAAGCTCGAATGCACCCCGCTCACGCCCTCGATGCGGGTGATCTGTTCAAGCAATAAGGACTGATACGCATCCATGTCGCGCACAATGACCTTGAGCTGGTAATCGGCGTCCTGGCCGGTAATCAGCAGGCATTCCAGCACTTCAGGCAGCGCACTCACACGCGCCTCGAAATTAGCGAAACGCTCCGGGGTGTGGCGATCCATCGAAATGTGAATCAGCGCCAGCAGGGTAAGCCCCAGCTTTTTGGCGTCGAGCACGGCGTGGTAACCGGTAATCAGCCCTGCTTCTTCCAGCGCGCGCACACGGCGCAGGCACGGCGAGGGCGACAGGCCGATGCGCTCGGCCAGCTCCTGGTTGCTGATGCGCCCTTCCTGCTGCAGCAGCGCGAGCAGCTGACGGTCGTAACGGTCCAATTCCATGATTCGCCTCCCCATGCTTGATACAACAACATAATTCCTACAATATCATTATTTCCGCAATATTATTGCCATAAATATGCTTATTACAACCGAATACGCAAGCACATGCCGCTTACTTTGGCCTAATATTCCTTCTGTCCACTACCCGTGGGCGCATTGCAGCACGCAGCGCCACAAGCGCAGCGAAACGAGCCCGCACCATGACCAGGAGAAACACCATGCATGCTTTTGACCATCGTAAATACCGCCCCGCCGTGGCGCCGCAGATAGCTAACCGCCAGTGGCCAAGCCGCACTATCACCACAGCGCCGCGCTGGTGCAGCGTGTACCTGCGCGACGGCAATCAGGCGCTATTGGAGCAGATGAACGTGGTGCAGAAACAGCGCATGTGGGCACTCCTGGTCAAGCTCGGGTTCAAGGAAATCGAAGTCGGTTTTCCGGCTGCCAGCCAGCCCGACTTCGACTTCGTGCGCTGGCTGATCGAGGCGCACGCGATTCCCGATGACGTCACCATCCAGGTGCTGGTGCAGGCGCGCGAGGCCTTGATCGTGCGCACCTTCGAAGCCCTCACAGGGGCAAAACGCGCGATTGTCCACGTTTACAATTCGACCTCGCCGGTGCAGCGCGAGCGCGTGTTCGGACTGGATCGCGACGGCGTCACCGCGATTGCGCGTCAGGGTGCAGCATGGGTCAAGCGCGAAGCGCAGAAATACCCGGCCACCGCGTGGACGTTCCAGTATTCGCCGGAGAGTTTTTCCAACACCGAAATGGATTACGCGGTGGAAGTGTGCGAGGCGGTACTGGACGTTTGGCAACCCACGCCCGCGCAGCCGTGCATCATCAACCTGCCATCCACCGTGGAGAGCAGCACGCCGAATCTGTTCGCCGACCAGGTGGAGTATTTCGCCACCCACATCAGCCGCCGCGACAGTATTATTCTTTCGCTGCATACCCACAATGATCGCGGCTGTGCGGTGGCGGCGGCCGAGCTGGGCGTGCTGGCCGGTGCCGATCGCGTCGAGGGCACCCTGCTCGGCAACGGCGAACGCACCGGCAACATGGACATCGTCACCATGGCGATGAACCTGTACAGCCAGGGCATCGATCCTCAACTCGATCTGTCCAACCCCGACGAGATTATCCAGGTTGCCACCGCGTGCACCGCGCTGCCGGTGCACCCGCGCCACCCGTGGGTGGGTGAGCTGGTATACACCGCATTCTCTGGTAGCCATCAGGATGCCATCCGCAAATGCCTGCAACGACAGCAAGCCGACGCGCCCTGGCAAGTCGCTTATCTGCCCATTGATCCGCTCGACATCGGGCGCGATTATCAGGCGGTGATTCGCGTTAACAGCCAGTCCGGCAAGGGTGGCGTGGCGTTTGTGATGGAACGCGATTACGGCCTCAGCCTGCCACGCTGGATGCAAGTGGAACTGGCGCAGGCGGTGCAGCGCACCAGCGAAGCCGACGGTGGCGAAGTGGACAGCGCACGCATTCATGCCCTGTTCCTGCAAACTTTCGTCAACGACCACGCCCGCGTCAGCCTCAATGGCTACCGCCTGGATCGCAATGGCGGCCAGGACAGCCTCGCTGCGCAAATCGAGGTGGACGGGCAAATCCAGCTGATCCAGGGCCATGGCGAAGGCGCCATTTCCGCTTTCGTGCAGGGCTGGATGCGCCACAGCGGCCAGCACATCAACGTGGTGGATTACAGCGAACACGCCATCGGCAGCGGCACCGACGCCGAAGCCGTGGCCTACATCCAGCTCAACCTCAATGGCCAGCGCGTGGCCGGCGCCGCGTTCGATCACGACACGGTGAGCGCGTCGCTCAAGGCGGTGTTGTCGGCGTTGAATCGTGGTGGCGCGGCAGTTCAGGTGACGGAAGCTACGTCGGTTACAAAAAAGAGCGGGGGACAGATTTGATTTGCCTTAAGCGGACCTGCCATATTCGTCCAAACGATCACGGCGCGTTACAGGCAGATAAATCTCCATCACCCAAAAGGAAGCCGGGAACGGGCGCCGGTCCGTTCAACCCGGCCCGCCCTGCTTGGCCTGCCACATGGCAAGCGTCGCACCGCCGGGATCGACAATGACGCTCATCCAGCCGTAGTCGCCGATTTCCATGACATCCTGTACCACGCGGGCACCCAGGGTCTTGGCCTTGGCGGTCATGTCCCGGATGTTATCCACGCCTACATAGGCGAGCCAGTGCGGCGGAACATCAGGGTTGGCGAACATTCCGCCACCGGTGCCCTCGCCCACCTGGATCATGGTGTAGGTACCGGCGCTGCCCGGCGCAGGCATATCCTCCAGCTTCCAGTCGAACAACTTGCCATAAAAATCTTTCGCCAGCGCGAGATCCCTGGTCTGCAATTCAATGTGTACAAACGGGTTGGCCATGTCTGTCTCCTTGGCATTAGAACTTGTCGATTACACAGAGCGCGGAACCATCATCTGTCAGGCTTCGTCGCCATGCTCCCACGATATCCCATTGCGGATGGCCCGCATGGGACGGCTTTTCAGCATAGTTCAAAAATGGCCGCGGTGCGCCGAACTGCGGCGCATGACAAGTCGCATATCTAGGATGCCAACGGCTCTATCCCCGGCAGCGTCATGAACGCCTGCTCGCGCAGGGTATCGACAAAATCGCGGTGAAACGCACGTGTCGCGTCGCTGTCGCGCGCCGCTGTGTAGAGCCCGCTCCACAAGCCGTTTTTGCCGATCGGCCGCGCCACCACGTAGCCGCGCTCGAGAAAAGGCTGCACCGCCCAGGCGGGCAACGCCGCCAGCCCCTTGCGGCTGGCGGCAAGCTGCACGATGGCGATGGTGAGTTCGGCTAGGCGCCGCTCCGGATTGACCCCGGCCGGCTTCAATACGCGCCGCACCACGTCGAGCAAGCGATCCGGCGCCGGGTAGGTTATCAACGGATCCTGCGCAAAATCTTTCGCGGTTAAATAAGCCTTGGCCGCCAGCGGGTGACCGGTCGCCATCAACGCCAGCATCTCGTAACGGAATAAGGGGCTGAACGACACGCCCTTGTGGCGCGCCATTTCCGAAACGATCACCAGGTCGGCCCTGTCTTCCGCCAGCAACGCCAGCGGATCGGTATGAAAGCCGCCCACCAGATCCATCTCCACCTCCGGCCAGTGCGCGCGGTAGGCGTCCATGCCCGGCATCAGCCAGTCATAGCAGGTGTGGCACTCCACCGCGATGCGCAAACGCCCCGGCTGATTGTCCTCGGCCAGCCGCGCCAGGTCGCGCCGCGCGGCCTCCATTTTTGGCAATACCTCCTGAGCCAGGTGCAGCAGGCGCACCCCGGCCGGGGTGGCACGCAACGGGCGGCTGCGCTCGAACAGCGTCACGCCGTAATGGGCTTCCAGCGCGACGAGTTGATGCGACAGCGCCGACTGGGTCAGGTGCAGGCGGGTAGCAGCGCGCGTCAGGCTGCCGGTTTCATTCAGCGCCTCGATTACGCGCAGATGTTTGAGTGTCAGCATGTATTAGTTTTATTCATACAAAACAGGAAAATTACTCGTTTGTTTCTTTTGGGCAGCATGTC
>JANMKH010000370.1:0-10638 GCA_031371965.1 Sulfuriferula sp. | reverse complement strand
AAAAACAGATGGAGCGAGGCCTGAAATCCTGGCAGGAAAAATTGGCTTTGAAGCAGTGGGGATGGATGGCTCGGCGTCCTATAATCTATGCCATGGTTACTAAAATCACCGTTCGTATTTTGCATTTCGCTGGCGGCAAGGAACGCATGTTGCATCACCTTCCCGGCGCATCCGGCTGGACTGCTGGCCGGGATATGCCGGCGCCACAGGGAAAAACTTTCCGGGAACTTTATCGCCAAAGGAAACTCTCTTGAGCGCTCGCGAGCGGATCCTGGCCCGAATTGGCACGGCAATCAGCAATCCTGACGCTGAAATCGATGCCTACCTGGCCGAGCATCCACGCGGGCCGGCACCCGCTTTACGGGATAATCTAATCACACATTTCAAGGAGCGCGCCTTACAGTTATCCAGCGATGTAATTGAGGCCGCTCACCCCGGAGAGATTCCAGCACTGGTGGCACATTACCTGGCAGAGCGAGGATTACCGCCACGCGGCGTATGCTGGCCGATTGTCGGTAGCCTGCCTTGGGGTGAAGCCAATCTGGAGATTGCAGTGCGGGGTGCCAATAGCCAGGATATGGAGGGCATCACCGGCACATTTTGCGCGATTGCTGAAACGGGCACGCTGATGATGCTGTCCGGGCCGGAAACGCCGCCCAGTAACAGCCTGTTGCCGGAAACCCATGTTGCCATCCTGAATACCCGGCGAATTGTGGCCTCGATGGAAGATGCCTGGGATTTGCTGCGCAAAGAATACAAAGTTCCACCGCGTGCGGTCAATTTCATTTCCGGACCTTCGCGGACTGCCGATATCGAACAGACCGTTACGCTGGGAGCACACGGCCCGTATCGAGTATTAATTATTTTGGTGCACGGTTAGAGCCCAATAAATGGGCATAAAGAAACATTAGAATTAAATAATATTATCAATGATTTGATTGATTTTGTATTCACACGAATTCTTGAAATTGGGAAAATAATCAGCTAGAGTATCCCATAGTGCAGCAACGAATTTTATAATATGAAATTCCGTCGCCGCCTTTCAGCGGCATGGAACCTGCCGTCAATCCGCCACGCGGTTTGACATTACAACCACAACCCATGGAGCAGTATATGAAAAATAGCCTTAAGACATTGGTAGCAGCGCTTGCGCTGTGTGCCTCCTCCGCAACAATTGCTGCGGAACCAATCAAGATCGGTGTTTCAGGCCCCTTCACCGGCGGCTCCGCACCGATGGGCGTCAGCATGCGTGACGGTGTAAAACTGGCGGCGGCTGAAATTAATCGCAACGGCGGAATTCTGGGTCGCCAAATCGAGCTGATTGAGCGTGATGATCAGGCGGACAATAGCCGAGGCATTCAAGTCACCCAGGAACTGATTAACCGGGAACATGTGATCGCAGCACTCGGATTCATTAATACCGGTGTATCGCTGGCAGCCCAACGCTTCTATGAAGAAGCGAAAATCCCGGTCATCAACAACGTCGCTACCGGATCTATCGTCACCAAACAGTTCCTGCCCCCGCAATATCCCGACAATTACGTATTCCGCACTTCCGCCAACGACACCATCCAGTCCGCAATGATCGTCAATGACGCGATCGTAAAGCGCAAGTTCACCAAGGTTGCCATCCTGGCTGACTCGACCAACTACGGCCAGCTTGGTCGCGAAGATCTGGAAAAAGCACTGGCCGCGAAAGGCATCAAACCGGTTGCAGAAGAAAAATTCAATATCAAAGATGTGGACATGACCGCTCAGTTACTCAAGGCTAAAGCCGCCGGAGCACAGGCGATCCTGACTTATGGCATCGGGCCTGAACTGGCGCAGATCGCCAACGGCATGGAAAAACTGGGCTGGAAAGTACCAATGATCGGCAGCTGGACCCTGTCAATGGGCAACTTTATCGACAATGCCGGCAAGAATGGTGAAGGTGCACGCATGCCGCAAACCTTCATCCAGGAACCCAATACGCCGAAGCGCAAGGCTTTCATTACCGCCTATCAACAGGCTTATAAAGTCGATCGCATTCCTTCCCCAGTGTCAGCTGCACAAGGCTACGACTCAATGTACCTTCTGGCGGCCGCCATCAAGCAGGCTGGCAGCACCGACGGCCCAAAAATCCGTCAAGCACTGGAAAACCTGCGTACCCCGGTCGTTGGTGTGGTCACGACATACAACCACCCTTACACTCACGACAACCATGAAGCCATCACCATGAACATGACCGTCATGGGCGAAGTCAAGGACGGGCGTGTGGTTTATGCTGACGAAGCTGATCTGGTAGGGCCGAAACAAGTCAAGCCTCACTCCAAAAAGTAATCTGCTCGCAGGGTATACCTGTAGCAAATCATGAGCCGGGGGCGTAGCACGTTCCCGGCTCATTTTAGATGGAAAGCTCCTCATGCAAATCTTCGCGCAACTAATTGTAAGCGGCATATCGCTCGGCATGATTTACGCCGTGATTGCCTTTGGTTATCAACTGACATTTGCCACTTCGCGTACCCTTAACTTCGGTCAAGGCGAGGCGCTGATGCTGGGCGCCTTGGTCGGCCTGACCTTGGTTGGCCATATGAATTACTGGCTGATGATCCCGTTGGTACTGGTTTTCGGCGCACTGCAGGGAGTCGTAGTAGAACGCATCGCCGTGCGGCCCGCGCTCAAGAACAAATCCGAATTCGGCTGGATCATGGGCACGATTGCCCTGGCCACTATTTTCAAAAACGTGGCAGAAAACATCTGGGGTCGCGATGATCTCAAGTTTCCTTCCCCGCTCCCGGAGTCCCCGCTCACCTTCCATGGCATCCATGTGCTGCCTATGGAAATAGTCGTTGTGATTGGCGCCCTCGGCATGATGCTAGCCGTGGAAATATTCAATCGCAAATCCATCTATGGCAAGGCAGTCGTGGCGACTTCCAATGACCGCGACGCCGCCGGGCTGATGGGCATCAATACCCGCATGGTGATCACGTTCTCCTATGCCTTGAGCTCAATGACTGCCGCTTTCGCAGGCGTACTGATCGCCCCGTTGACACTTACTGGCGCCACCATGGGCGTGGTACTTGGACTGAAAGCTTTCTCCGTCGCAATTATCGGCGGTCTCAACAGCGGCATGGGCGTGATCGTCGGCGGCCTGCTACTGGGTATCGCAGAAACCACCACCGGCTTCTATCTCTCCACGGGTTACAAAGACGTTCCTGGTCTGGTACTGCTACTGCTGGTGCTCGCAATCAAGCCCGCCGGTCTGTTCGGTAAAACCGTTATCAACAAGGTATAACATGGGCGCCATCAAAAAAATCTCTCTTATTCTGGCAATCGCCGCGCTTGCGGTGTTGCCACTGATCTGGACTAACCCTTATTACATCCACCTGATGGTGGTCATCGGTATCTATGCAATCCTGCTGCTTGGTCTCGACATCGTCGTAGGTTATGTGGGCGAAGTCTCGCTCGGCCATGCCGCGCTATTCGGGATTGGCTCCTACACTGCCGGCGTGCTTAACTTCCAGCTCGGCGTGCCGTTTTTGCTCGCGGTGCCGGCGAGTATCGTTGTCACCGCGCTGTTCGGCGCCATTCTGGCGCTACCGGCGCTACGTGTAACCGGCCCGTATCTGGCCATGGTGACGCTGGCATTTGGCACCATCGTGCAGATACTGATCAACGAGATGGATTTTCTCACCAACGGTCCGCTCGGGATTTCATTGCGCAAACCAGTCTTTTTCGGGCATCAGGTTACCGGTTCCGACTATTACTATATTGTTCTGGTCGCGTTGCTGGCGACCATCGCGGTGGTCCACCGTATCGTCAAATCCTATCTTGGACGCGCTTTCGAGGCGCTGCGTGACAGTCCGGTGGCTTCCAACTGCATGGGGGTAAGCGTATATGCCTACAAGGTTTATGCCTTTGTGTTCAGTGCCGCCCTGGCGGGCTTGGCGGGCAGCCTGTTCACCTACTCGGAAGAATATATTTCACCCAATACCTACAGCTTCGAACTCACCATTCTGTTCCTGCTGGCGGTGATCATGGGAGGGCGCAAGACCCGTTCCGGCCCGATCCTGGGGGCCATCATTATCGTCTTGCTTCCCAATGTTTTGGGCGATATTGATCTGTTCCGAAAAATCGCCACGGCAATGGCCGTAGTGGGTGTGCTCTATTCGGCTTACTCGGTATTCAGTAAAAAGCGCACCCCCCAACAGGTGGCCATTCCCCTGTTATTTACGGTAGGTCTCGCAAGTTTCGGCTACTGGATCGATAATATTACCGACTACCGGCTGACCATTTTCGGCGCGATGATCCTGTTCGTGGTCTATTACCTGCCAGATGGCATCATGGGATTTCTGCGCAATATCGTGCAGAAATTTCGGCCGCAGTGGATACATCGCCATGAAATCATCATCGATCAGGGTGATTCCCGCCATGTCTGGTCGGTGCCGGATCGCGCTGTCACCGCCAACGGCAATTTGCTGGAAGCGCGCAATATCGTGATGCAATTTGGCGGTTTGAAGGCGCTCAATGAAGTGCAGCTGAATATTGCCAAAGGCACTGTACACGGCCTGATCGGTCCGAATGGTTCAGGTAAAAGCACGATGATGAACGTGCTCACCGGCATCTACACACCGACTGCAGGCGAGATCGAATTCAACGGCAAGATCATTTCCGGCACCGCGCCTTCTTCCATTGCCGGCGAGGGTATCGCGCGCACCTTCCAGAATGTGCAGCTATTCGGTGAAATGACCGCCATTGAGAACGTGCTGGTAGGGCTGCACCATACCTATCGCAGCAATACGTTTGACGTCATCTTCCATACCCGGCGCTGCCTCAAGGAGAAACGTGAGGCTCGCCTGCGTGCCGCCAGCTTGCTGCAATTCGTGGACCTTGCTGATCTGGCCAATGAGGAAGCACGCAACCTGCCCTATGGCAAACAGCGCCTGCTAGAGATTGCCCGTGCGCTGGGTCTGAATCCGAGCCTGTTACTGCTGGATGAGCCAGCCGCCGGTCTGACCGCGCCTGATATCAAGGAGCTGGTCGGCATGATCCAGAAGATCCGCGACCATGGCATTACCGTCATTCTCATCGAACACCACATGGACGTGGTGATGGGTATTTCAGACACCGTCACGGTACTGGATTTCGGTCAGAAGATCGCCGAGGGCAAGCCTGCCGCAGTACAGTCCGACCCCAAGGTAATCGAAGCCTACCTTGGCGGCAACGCCGATGCAGCCTAAGAGGTTCAATATATGTTACAGGTAAAAAATTTGCACGCCGCCTATGGCAAAGTAGAAGTGCTGCACGGTATTTCCATCGAGGTTCCGCAAGGTAAAGTCGTCACCCTGATCGGCTCCAACGGCGCCGGAAAAACAACGACCTTGCGCGCGGTATCCGGCATGATCAAGCCGGTCGGCGGAGAAATCCGGCTCAACGGCAAGGACATCACCGGCCTGGCTTCGCACAAGATTGCCCGGACCGGTCTGGCGCACTCGCCGGAAGGCCGACGCGTATTTTCCACCTTGTCGGTCACTGACAATCTGACCCTGGGTGCTTTCCCGCGCCTGACCTTCGGACGCGAGCGCGGCGATGTACAGGGCGACCTGAATCGTATCTTCGAGTTGTTTCCACGCCTCCAGGAACGCCGCAATCAACTGGCTGGAACCTTGTCCGGTGGCGAACAGCAAATGCTGGCCATGGGACGCGCGCTAATGCTTAATCCCGAGGTACTGCTGCTGGACGAACCTTCAATGGGCCTGGCTCCCCTGCTGGTGGAAGAAGTATTCCGTATTATCCGCGAGCTCAAAACGCGCGGCATCACCATGTTACTGGTCGAGCAGTTTGCTGCAGCCGCACTGAATGTCGCGGATTACGGCTATGTCATGGAAAACGGACGGATTTCCTGCCACGGGCCGGCCGAGCAGTTGAAAAATGATCCTGCGGTAAAAGCAGCATACCTTGGCGCGGCTCATTAAACCGGGGCATCGTCAGAACAACCACGAAGACAGCGGTAGGCTCGGATAAACCTTATTCAGGATGCAGAACATCCGCGCTGCCCTGATTCAACAGCTGCCGTGATCTCCGTGATTAGAAATTTAGTCTTCGTTTCGCTAAATGATCGTGAACCGGCTCATCCATAATGCCCACCCTTATACACGCCCGCATGCGCCGTTTGCGCTGGACCAGTTACACACTGGTGATCATCGGTTACATGCTGGCGTTCTTCCATCGCCTGGCGCCCGCCGCAATCGCCAATAACCTGCAGCAATCCTTCCACACCAGCGGCGCAGGGTTGGGCAGCCTGGCGGCGGCATATTTTTATGCGCATACCGTGATGCAAATCCCGGTGGGTGTGATGGCCGACACCATGGGCGTGCGCAAAGTCGTTGCCTTTGGCGCCCTGGTATCCGGTGTGGGTTCACTGCTGTTTGGTGTAGCCGATACGCTGGCTCTCGCAACCCTGGGCCGCTTGCTGGTAGGTTGCGGTGTCGCCGCCATGTTCATTTCACTGATGAAGCTGAATGCCGTGTGGTTTCATGACCGCCATTTCGGCACCATTGGCGGCATGTCGCTGCTGCTGGGCAACCTGGGTTCAGTGCTGGCCGCCACGCCGCTGGTCTGGGTCGTCACCCAGACCTCATGGCGCAATGTCTTTGTCGCGGTCGGCGTGTTCTCTCTGGTGCTGGCGGTGCTGGTGTGGTTTCTGGTACGCAGCCATCCGGGCGAGGCGGGCCTGCCCACCATGCGCGAACTGGAGGGCAAGGAAGCCCACCCCCATCATCATGGGCACTGGTATGACGGCTTGCTCAAGGTCATGAAGAACCGCGCCACCTGGCCCGGTTTCTGGCCTAACTTCGGTATCGGCGGCAGCCTGTTCGCATTTGCCGGGCTGTGGGCCATCCCCTACCTGCATGATGTGTATGGAATGGAGCGCGCGACCGCCTCCAATCACACCATGTTGCTGTTGCTGTGTTTCGCGCTGGGTGCGTTGTCGTTGGGAACTTTGTCGGACCGGATCGGTAAACGCCTGCCGGTGATCATCGGCGGTCTGATTGTGTACGTACTGTGCTGGCTACCCATCGTATTCGGCTGGCATTTGTCGCCCGGCCAAAACTACCTGCTGTTTGCCGTGATGGGATTCAGCGCCGCCGGTTTCACGCTGTCCTGGGCCTGCGCGAAGGAAGTCAATCCGCCTGCCCTGTCCGGCATGGCGACCAGCGTCATCAATACCGGCGCTTTTCTGGGTGCGGCGATACTGCAGCCGCTGGTGGGCTGGGTCATGGATCAGGGCTGGAATGGGCAGATGCACGCCGGCGCCCGGATATATTCGGAGCACAACTACCAAATCGGGCTGGGCATCATGCTGGCATTTTCCGTAGTCGGCCTGATCGGTGCACTGACTATCCGCGAAACCCACTGTCAACACATCATCATAGCCAAATCGTAATGAACTCAATTCCTTCGGCATCAATATAACCAGGAGAGCAATCATGCCAAAACCAATTCTTCCGTTGTGGGTCAATGGTCAGCGTACCGAAAGCCGTAGCAGCCGCCTGGCAGGCGTGACCAACCCGGCTACCGGCGAGGTGATCAGGCGGGTGCCACTGGCCAGCCGCGACGATGTAACGAATGCGGTTGAGGCCGCCAAGGCAGCCTTCCCGGGCTGGCGCGATACCACACCGCTGCGTCGCAGCCGCATCCTGAACAAATTTCGCGATCTGCTCGAAACGCATCGCGCCGAACTGGCGCAGCTGGCCAGTGAAGAACACGGCAAAACCCTGGAAGATGCGGCCGGCTCGGTGCAGCGCGGCATCGAGGTGGTGGAGTTCGCCGTCGGCGCGCCGCATCTGCTCAAGGGCGAGCACGCCGAGAATGTTGGCCGCGGCGTGGATTGCCATTCCATGCTGCAACCAATCGGCGTGTGCGCCGGCATTACTCCGTTCAACTTCCCGGCGATGGTGCCGATGTGGATGTTCCCGCTCGCCATCGCCTGCGGCAATACCTTCGTGCTCAAGCCCTCGGAAAAAGTGCCTTCGTGCAGCCTGCGCATGGCGGAACTGTTCAAGGAAGCGGGACTGCCCGACGGCGTGTTCAACGTGGTGCCCGGTGACAAGGAAGCGGTGGACACCCTGCTCAGCCATCCCGATGTGCGCACCATATCGTTTGTCGGCTCGACACCGGTAGCGAAATACATCTATGAAACTGCTGCGCACTACGGCAAGCGCGTGCAGGCCCTGGGCGGCGCTAAAAATCATGCCGTGGTATTGCCCGATGCTGCGCTGGATTTCACTGCAGACGCCATCATGGGCGCCGCCTACGGCTCCGCTGGCGAACGCTGCATGGCGATCTCCACAGTCGTGGCGGTAGGCCATATCGCTGACGCACTGGTGGCCAAGCTCAAGGAAAAGGCCGAGAAACTGGTGGTCGGGCCTGGAGACCGCAAAGGCGTCGACATGGGCCCGGTGATTTCGGCGCAACATCGCGACAAAATTGTCGGCCTCATCGATAGTGGCGTGGCACAAGGCGCTACGCTGGTGACGGACGGACGCGGTATTCAGGTGCCCGGATTCGAGAACGGCTTCTTTGTCGGCCCAACCTTGTTCGACCATGTTTCCACCGAAATGGATATTTATCGCGAAGAAATCTTCGGACCGGTACTGATCGTCTTGCGCGTGGCCAGTTTCGACGAAGCCATCAAGCTGGTCAACAGCAATCCCTACGCCAACGGCACTGCGATTTTCACCAGCTCGGGCGCGGCGGCGCGGCGTTTTCAGCACGAAATCGAAGTCGGCATGGTCGGCATCAACGTGCCGATTCCGGTCCCCATGGCATTCTTTTCGTTCGGCGGCTGGAAATCCTCGCTGTTCGGCGACCTGCATATGCACGGCATGGAAGGCGTGTACTTCTATACCCGCACCAAGGCCATTACCAGCCGCTGGCCGGAACAGTCGGAGCACAGTGCCTCGACCCTGGTGATGCCGACGCTGGGTTAAGTACAGTACAGCTCATTCTCCATTCCACTAACCAAAAAACGGCTACTTGTCCACGAAAAGCACGAAATACACGAAATGGGGTAGGCAGGCATTCCGCCGTAAGGAGGAAGCTCGCAAAATGTTCAAATAAAGGTGAATGTGAGTACTGCATTATTTCGTGTATTTCGTGCTTTTCGTGGACCCATCGCTTTTTAGAATTACCAGTTTAAAGATAGCGCAGCAGCATGGAATGCAGCGAATTGATGCCAGCCGGGTTTCGCCGCTACGCGCTCGTGTGCATGCTTATTCATACCAGGGTGTTACGAAAACATGGATCTGAATCATCTGGCCAAATTGATGATCGAGGTAATGCTCCCCATCGCCATTCTGGTTGGCGCAGGGGCAATTTGGCCACGCTATTTCCGGGAGGTTCCCAGCAAGACCTTGCGCATCCAGCTCAACCGGCTGGTACTCAACCTGTTTTTTCCGGCCATCCTGTTTTCCATCGCGGCGACCACACCGATTACGCCTGGGTTGTTGCTGGTACCGCTGCTGGGCGGGATCGGCTCGCTGCTGGCCGCTGTCGTGCTGTATCTCCTGCTTTATCACTCGCCGGTGGGACGCAATTTGCACAACGGCACGCGCGCTGCGCTGGTCGTGGGAGGCATGTTCGGCAATACCTTTTTCATCGGTATGCCGGTGCTGACTTTTCTGTATGGCCCGCAAGCAGCCCGCTACCCGGCGTTCCACGACATGCTGATGACCATGCCGCTGGTATGGAGTCTGGGCGTGTGGATTTGTACCCGGCTCGGGCCGCCGGAAGCGAACGTCGGACGCCAGCCCATCTGGCGCGTGATGCTGGGGATGCCGCCGATCTGGGCATTCATTATCGGCGCCACGCTGCATGTCACCGGCCTGGCCTTCGAACCGCTGGTTCATGCTGCCCGGATGATCGGCGAGGCTACCATTCCGATCATGATGTTCGTGCTCGGCCTGTCCATTCCATGGCGCAAACTAAGGCCGAACGGTGTGATTCTGACGACGGCGGCTGTCAAACTGCTGCTGATGCCGTTGCTGGCATGGATCGCCGCGAAGCTGCTGTTTGCGCCAGCGAATGAGCCGCAATATGCCGCAGTCATCGAGACGGCCATGCCCACTATGCTGACTATATTGATTCTGACCGACCGCTTTCACCTGGATACTGAAGCGGGAGCGCTACTGGTAGGATGGAGTACGCTGCTGTTCTGGTTCACGTTGCCGTTTAGCCTATGGCTGGTCCATCAATTCTAAAATCCAATCGAGGAGACACCATGTCTATCAATGTCGGTTTCATTGGCCCAGGCATCATGGGCTGTCCGATGGCAATTAATCTGATCAAAGGCGGCCATCCACTGTACGCATTTGCACGTCGCGCAGAAGCCTTGCAAAGGCTGATCGCGGCAGGCGCTACGGGCTGCGCTTCCCCAGCCGAAGTCGCGGCGCAGGCAGATATTATTTTCACCATCGTTTCGGATACACCGGACGTTGAAGCCGTGTTATTCGGCGAGCACGGTGTGGTTCATGGCGCACGTCCGGGCTCCGTGGTGGTGGACATGAGCACCATCTCGCCTACCGCCACCAAGTCTTTCGCAGCACGCCTGGCAACCCATGGCATCGAGATGCTGGACGCGCCGGTTTCCGGCGGCGA
>JANMKH010000348.1:0-8892 GCA_031371965.1 Sulfuriferula sp. | reverse complement strand
TTCGGCGCATGCGGATAATTTTCTGCGAGATAGCGCAGTATCAGCGTTGAATCCATGACAAACATGCCGGTGCGTCCGTCATGGATAGCCGGCACCGTGTGGTTGGGCAGATGCGCAGGCAACGGGTGTTCGCGCAATTGGCTCTTGTTAAAGGCGTCGATGTCCACCATGCGCCATTCCAGACCCATGTAGTGAAGCGCCAGACGGATCTTCTCGCAATAATGCGACCAGTGCAGCTCGTAGAGAGTAATCATCACACCGCCCCTTGCTTGACTGAACCAGACACCGCGATCAGGCACGCCATGAGGCTTGGTGCCGCGCCTGTAACGGATGGTTTATCGCGTTAATTTGGTATCGAAATATTACGCAACTCCACGCGCACCACCGCAATGGCATTATTCATTTTTTTGAATCTCCAGAAACCGAACATACCCGTCAACACTCCGCTCGGGATGCAGATAATACCCACAGCCGTAAACCAGTTCTGATGCGAGAAATGAATAATCGATACGCCGGCAATGAGTAATGCGACAGCTGAGCGCAGGTACGACAGGAAGGTTCTCTCATTCGCCAACAGCGTACGATCAATAGCCAGTTGATCTCTCAAAATCAGCTCTGCTGCCTCAAACCGTGAATAGGGGCCGTGTTCCATCTTGCCAGGGTCTCCTTGAATGAAGATAGTTAGAAATGAATAAGTCCCCAATTGCAGTGCAAAGCACCGCATAGTTGGGGACCGGGAATGTATGAGCTGTCAGGCGCCATGGGCGGCCATTATAAACTTACCAGCCGCTGTGTGGGGTTTGCCGGGGAATTCAGTGCTCGCAGGTATGCTGATCACTCGATCCGCATTCAAAACCAGAACGACGTATCCTTCAGCAAAAATTCAACGTAGGACATGTAGTGCGATCCATCGCAGGAGAAGGTCAGGCTGATCATGCCGTTGAAAATATTGATCGATGCCGTGCGCAGATAGATGGTTGGATCGGCAAAGCGCAGGGATTGCATGGTCCGCAAAATTCGTTCGATATTGTGCTGCGGGATGGTCGCATCATGCGGGTAAGGGCGCGGCGGGAACACCAGGCAAATATCCGGATCACTCAATGCCTCGTGATCCAGAATGCGATAACGGAACGGGTCATCCACGGTCCAGATGGTGGCCTGGCTGCTGGAAAAGTGTATCTGGCACTGAAACACGCCGCGCATGGTCAGTAATTCCTCGAGGATCGATAAGGCCTGTTCCAGATTACCGTCCATGGGGCTGTCCACGCGGCATTGTTGAAACACTGTGCCGCGAATGGCCGGGTCGCCCTTCACCTGCCGCCAATAACCCGGTTCTTCGTAGAGTTCGGACGTTACCGGCAGATCGCGCAGGTCAAAGTCCGCACCCAGATAGCCCAGCATGTTGGAGTCCGAGCGCACCACCTGTAGCGCCGTGAGTGACGGCCGGTGCCCCATCAGACTGATATAGGCATCGGAAAGCAAAAACCCCCACGCCGGCACAGCCTCCTTCATATACGGGCGCTGGGAACGATCGCGTCCGTAATGTTCCGGTGCAAGCCCCTCCTGACCGACATTGTCACAAATCTGGGTACCATCGGTATTCAGGCAATACAAAAAAGAGCAATAAGGCACGCTGGCAAAACTTTGAGCAAGAATCTCATCCAGTTGCTCACGATCGCCCCATGCCGGAGCGCACTGTTCGGCCAGCTGCGCGAGTGGCTCGCGCAGCTTTTGGGCCAGCTCTTCCCGCTGCAAATAAATACTTTCTTTCCATGAACTTTTCATATGCTCTGCCGAATATTACTTTGCGAAATTAAAAAGAATTTATAACAGTACATGGCATGCATGCCATGTATGAGCCGAGTGAGGAATTAGATATGGCATGCTGGAAAATGGTTTCCGGATTCATGCCTTTTAACAGGGCCCTTGCCGAATCTTCCAATTGGATTCAATTAGACCAGCCCGTCTATCGGATTACAACAACATCCATCCAGAAACACAATGGAAAAGCCTTATGCCCCCTCAGCTTTCCCTGCGTACATTTTGACAACGCGCGCACCATCCTGCGCGTACGATACTTTGCAAATGCTACAACCTGGTTATTCGGCGCTTTTCCCAAAATCTTTTTCCAGCGCCATCATGTATTTCTTGCTCAACGCAATAAATCTGGGAGTAGGCCCGACGTCTTCGTAAATCGGATCATCTTGATCGTCTCGCGCAATCTCTTTGTCACCCTGAACATAAGGCATGGCGCGCTCAAGCTCGGTTAATGCAGCCGTTAACAATTCGGTAATAATTTCCGTTTCATTACGGCGCGAATACATTTCTACCAATGCCGCTATTTTCGCTGCGTCATGAAGCGGCAAACGGATGCGGTATTCTTTAGCAGTCAGTAGTCCACTTGCCGAGCTTTCCCATACCTTCAGCAAATCCGTAATATTCATAAGCTTTTCCGCACTCCATACAATTCTGGTTGCGATCAATATAGCATCCAGGTTTAAAAACGATATCCAACGCGACTCTCTTCGCTCTGCCCATCATCGGGCTCGCATATTGATTCTGTTGCAGATTTGGTGTGGCTATTTTTCCGTTGTACGCCCAATCAGCTTTTTAGCGAAGTGCAAACCTATCATCGCCATACCTTCACGCTCATAGAAACGGTGCGCCTCTTTTCTTTGCATTCCTGAATCCAGGTGTATTTGTTGACAGCCTTCTTTTGCTGCATATTCTTCGAGCCATGCGAGTAATTTTGCGCCATAACCCTTTGAGCGATGTGCGGAGAGGGTTACCAGATCGTCAACATACAGAAATTGCCCCCAGGACAGGCTTTCTCCGACCCGAAATCCGGCAACGGCAACCAAACCTTCGGACTCCTGCACAAATACCAGTCGATAGCCGGTGCTCTCCTGGCTCCGGATTCGGAAAATAAATTCGTCTTCCACAAGGTGTGGGCGAAGCTCCCGCATTACCGGATAGCAAGCGGCAATCTCTGTATCGGTTGTGGCAATGCGAATATTCATGTTCGTTTGTCTTGATACTCTGCAAGCACGCTCGGCGACGCGACGATAGGGCCGCCGCTAAACACCTTGGTGGACGTCATGGCCCCACCCTCAACTGCATGACATGGCGGCGCGCGCCTACTCGCCCCACCTCACGGAAACCGGCTTGCTCGAACACAGGCACGAAGCCCATGAAACGATAGCTTGGGGAGTCCGGGTCTACCGGGTAAGCTTCAACAACAGAGGCGCCGCGCGACCGGGCATACTCGGCGGCCTGGATAATTCCTCGCATTCACCTCGTGAAACCCTATATGGTCGAGCTCGGTGAGATTATTCATTTGCCACGCCACCACCGGATTTAGTCCGGTGAAAAATCGTAGCTGAAAGACACTGGAACGGATTCACTGGTAGCCACGTAACTACCGTTGCCCGTAATACCCGTCAACTCGCCAGTGCCGGACCCGGGGACGATGGCCCAAGCGCTCCGTGCCCCGCCTGCATCGAAGGTACCGACATGCTGAATAACGAAACTACCGGATTTGCTTGCCACAATGCCGTTAACCAGTTCCATGCCGACAAAACTTGCCGTGCCGTTAGCCGCGTAAGCCATCAGGAATTCCACTGTGCTTTCGCCACTGATGCCACCTTGATACGCCTGAGATACTTTTGCACGGGTGAGCTTTACGCCGCTCTCGAACTCCTGATATGGTTTTTCATCCCAGCCGGTCACCTTAAATGTGCAATTGGCTTCTGTACTCATCACGGCTCCTCATGTTTGAAATGCGCCCAACGATGCGATTATTCTAATACCTGCGGCTATGAATTCCGTTGTTGCCAATCGTCATGACGTGCGCGGCGCTCTTGACGATAGTTGGTCACTTCAAGGCGAATCCCGTCCGGGTCGGAGAAAAACGTCGCGGCGTAGTCAGGCGCGTATTCCGGGTACAGCCGCACTTCGGTAGCAGCAATGCCGGCGGCTTGAAGCTGCTGGGCAACGACGCGAACCTCGGCAATTGAATCCACTCGCAGGCAGAAGTGATGCAGTCCGGGCGAGTATGCGTCATGTGTCGCAATGACTCGCGCGGGGCGCAGGACGAAACCGAAATGGCGGTTGAAGTACTGAATGTGTGGATCGCCAGCCAGCGCGAACTTGTTCTTGCGAAAACCCAGCGTATTGATGAACACCTGGTCGTAGAAATGCTCCGACTTATCAAGATCAGATACAGTGATGTAGATGTGATCAACCCCGGTGACTTCAACCATTGCAAGCCTTTACTATTGCGCAGTGCGTGTAACAATCTGGATAGCCCCGATGTCGGCTGGAGCGCTTGGTGAAGTATCCACCTAGAATTTTGCACTGGATACAACACCCTTAAATCCTATGCAATCCTGAATTCGCTTTTGTTGAACGGGCGAGAGTTCAACGATTGGAAAATAGCGATACTCCGAGTGTTCATCGCTCAGCACAATCTCTGCGCCTGATGGCAACTCGCACCGAAAAATGAACGCATGCGAGTTCACCGCGGAGTGGAAGTAGACCCCGCTGAGGTAAGTAACCTCGACTTCCAATCCAAGTTCCTCCACGCATTCCCGAAACAAGGCTTCATGGATGGTCTCCCCCGGTTCGAGCGCTCCACCAGGCAAGCCCCAGCGTTTGTCGCCGTAAGTTTGTTTGAGTTGCAGGATATGGCCCATCTCATTCGTAATGACAGCGTGCGAACTCAGCCGGAACTGGTCTTCAAATGACATGTATCTCTCCTGCCGATAGCCAAGGAATGAAATGGACGCTTCCCTGCTGACCGTAACCGGAATACCCGCTCAAGGAGGGAGTATCTCTGCGACAGAAGCACAACCGATTTTACATGGCTCGGATGATCGGCGGCCATAGTCGATCACCATGCCATCAGCCACTTCCACATGACAACAATCCAGCAAACTTGCTTTAAGCATACGCCTGGCTCGGCTTGCCCGGCTTTTGATTGCGGATACCGATAAACCTTGTGCTTTAGCCAGAGATCGCATGGTCTGCCCATCAAGGTCCGTGGCGAGCAGTGTATCGCGATAAATCGCAGGAAGTTTCTGGGCAAGCGGCCTAAGACACATGGCCAGTTCCTGATGTAGTAACTCATCATCGGCATGCTGCGTGTCTGGCAAGTCCTCGTCCAGCTCTTTTGCACCCGATCGCGACGAGCGATAGTAGTCAACTACCGTCGTGCGCGCTGCGGCGTACAGCCAGCCTGCCGGATTCTTCGGTGCTCGATTGTCTTTAATGGCTGCCAGCGCCTTGACGAAAATATCTTGTAGCAGATCCTCAGCCACACAAATATCGCTAACGTGCCTGCGCAAATAGTTGCGCAGGCTGCTTCGCAATGAGGCGAAGATTACGCCCAAGTCTTCGGAAGTCATCATTGTCACCGGCTTCATTTCACCCACAACAGGCGCTCTTGGTATCGGATGAACTGTTTGGTATGCAGCAAGCCCTTTTGGCGGGGGTTGCATCCTGTTCCGAACCGCGTACAGGAATACAGCAAGCCCCTGTTTGACTGGCCGTATCTTCGCCAAACTCAAGCGCATCCGTCAGGGTATGGAAGTGCTCCCATGCGAGCCCTTGGGGATCAACTGTCCAGTGTTTCTCGGTTTTGGCGTAGCAGCAGGCGGTTGCTCCCTGATCCAGCACGGCACCCGATGCCGCTGATTCAGCGAGTTGCCTAATGGCGTAAAGTTCTTCAGGTGAATCGACCTGAAAGCCGAAGTGATTGACGCCTGCTGCATGACCTCTTGCGGAGATCGCGAAGTTCAAGCGCGGATCGTCCAGCATCCATTTCGCGTAATCATCTTGTCGTTTACTGGGTTGCTGCCCGAATAACTTGGTGTAGAAGTCGATGCTGTCTTCGATATTCGTTACTGCAACGTGGACGTGAAAGCGTTTCATGTTGAGCTCCTGGGTCACATCAAGTCGATGCACAGGTATAGACGCTGGATCATGAAAAAGGTCGCAAGAGGAATGTAGCCAAGACGTAATCTGCATCGAAACGCCCGGCTTTATGCCTTGTTCAATCCGCCGACATCAATTTCGCCACCGCTGCTTCTGTTTGATTGTGCGACTGGTTCAATTCGTGAATTACGCGCCTCCGGTCTTCAGACGAGCGGTTCTGGCTCAACTTGAACTTGGCCTGAATGTCGGTGATTTCGATCTCGAAACCCACAATCACGTTAAGCATTTTTGCGTGCCGTTCCCCCGAAAAATCAGGCTTCCACGGGCTGCTCATGTACGATTCATGGACTTGAGTGAGCTGTTCAATCAGCGTTGCAAGCTCCGACTCGTCTTCAATGAGCCGGGGAATACCGCGCAGGTGCACCACGGCGTAATTCCAGGTGGGCACGCCGGGCGATGCATACCACGAAGGGGAAACATAGGCATGCGGCCCGTGAAAAACAGCCAGAACTTCGCTGCCCGATGAAAAGTGCTGCCATTGGGGATTTGCCCGCGCCATGTGCGCAAGCAAGCGGCCTTGCGAATCGGCGGAACGCTCAAAGAGAAATGGCAAGTGGCTGACAAACGGCACGCCTTCGGGGGCCGTGACCAGCATTCCGAAAGGATTACCCTCAATCAGCGCAGCAATGCGCTCCGTGTCGGTTTCCTTGAAATGCTCGGGTATATACATGGCTAGGGCTCCAACATTTAACCGGAAAGTGCCTGCGATTTTAGCCTGGACAATGCTCCGAGATGGAGCACTGCCTGGCCTACAGATTAACGATGAATCATCCTAAAAACGGCGATTTATCCACGAAAAACACAAAAAGCACGAAATGGGGGAAGCAGGCATTTCGCCGTAAGGCGGAAGCTCGCAAAATATTCAAAAAGAAAACAAGGTGTAGATCATCACCCAAAGGGTGAATGACTTAATCAATGCGATATATTGATTTATTTCGTGTCTTTTGTGTCTTTGCGAGTTATTGCCCAAGGGCAATATCCCTGCGAGAACCGTTTCGTGGACCAACTGCTTTTTCTAGGATCATATCGGGCGGGGAGCCAGACCATGCCCCCCTCGTTCAAGCCGATCTTCCAGTTGGCCGATGTGCGCGCTAACGGTATTTCCCGATTGTTCTATCGCAGAACGCATATCACGATCAAGCTGATCCAGTCTTGCCAGCATCGCCGCCCCCGATTCCGCATCCAGCGCGATCTGTCGCTTCAGCTCGATATCCATAAACGCGCGCAGCTCGGTGAAACGCGAAGTCTCCGCCTTGTCCGCAAGCTCCCGATTGGCCTGCAGTTCGCGCGCGTGACGACGCGTGTCGAAAAGAACCGACGTCTGCAGATAGACCACAAAGATCAGGAAAAACGCCGTGAGAAGAACCAACAGACCGAGCATGACCAATCCGAGCGGCGCCTGAACTGAGGCGAACCCCAGGAAAAGGGTAGTCGGCGTCATGAACGCGTTCCAGTTGAGCGCAGCGAAAACGGCAATTACGCCCAGTACAATCAGCAAAAACAATGTACGAACTTTCATCTGAATCGCCCTCCCTTATTGATAGCAGTCGCGGGATATCTGCGGCTGCAACAGCCTGTTATTGTGAACAGCTTGGCACGAATTAACGATGAAGCACAATACGATAATGCGCTTTTCCGCTTCTCAATCTTTCAATCGCCTCGTTGATTTTATCAAAACTGAATTTCTCGATGACCGGCTTGACCTGGTGGCGCTTGGCGAACTCCAGCATCCTGGCAATCGTTAATGGGCTGCCGACCGGAGAACCCGATATCGACCGCTGCGCCATAATAAGCGAAAACACATTGATATCGAGCGGATCCAGCGTCGCGCCGACAAAGTGCAAACGACCGCGCGGCTTCAGTGTGCCGAGGTAGAGATTCCAGTCCAGCTTCACATTGACCGTGGAAATGATCATGTCGAAACGGCCGGCTGCCGCCTCGATTTGTTTCGGGTCGCGCGAGTTCAAGGTATGGTGGGCGCCCAGTTTCAGCGCTTCCTTCTTTTTATCTTCGCTGCTGGTGAATGCCGTGACATCGCAGCCCCAGCCATTCAGGAACTGCAACGCCATATGGCCGAGGCCGCCGATGCCGATCACCGCCACTTTGTCGGTGGGTTTGATATCAAACTGGACCAGCGGATTAAACACCGTAACCCCGCCGCAAAACAGTGGGCCAGCTGACTCCAGATCAATGCCTTCCGGGATCGGAACCACGCTGTTGGCCGCCGCGCGCACCTTGTCGGCAAAACCGCCGAGATGCCCAACGATAGTCGCCTGCGCGGTAGCGCATAGATTGTGGTCGCCTGTCTTGCATGGTTCGCATTCGTTGCAATACCCGGCATGCCAGCCCAGCCCCACCACCTGGCCGACCTTCAGGTGCTTGACGCCCGCGCCGATTTTGCCGATCGTTCCGACCACCTCGTGTCCGGGAACCACCGGATACTCGGTAATCCCCCATTCATTGTCGATCACGCTCAGATCGCTATGACAGATACCGCAATACTGAACGTCGATTTCAACTTCGTCCGGCTTGAGTTGGCCGGGATCATATTCGAAGGGCTTGAGTTCTCCGTGTGGTTCAAATGCAGCAAACGCTTTGATCATGCTGGCTCTCCTTCCGGTCAATGTGAACATTCAATCCTCATACCAGCGTTATGTTTCTTGCTGATATATCTTTTTTGGAGTTCACAGGATCGAAATGGTTGCGGACGACAACAGTCGCCTCGCTCAACCTGAAGCAGAGCAAGTTGGATGGACCTTGTTCCGGCCGGTGAATTCATTCCTCCAGCCCGGTAACGTGCCCGGCGCAGTCCCGGACGAGCGAACCGCGTTCAGGCCGGTTGAGGTTAAGGCTGAACCCGCTTGCGGCGTACCCGGAGCGCGCCGATCAAGCCTAGCC
>JANMKH010000344.1:0-1764 GCA_031371965.1 Sulfuriferula sp. | reverse complement strand
CATTCAGCGCCTCGATTACGCGCAGATGTTTGAGTGTCAGCATGTATTAGTTTTATTCATACAAAACAGGAAAATTACTCGTTTGTATCATAAACCAGCTTGTCGCATCATGCATGACACTTTCAAATTCGGACTTTCCATCATGACCACCATCCATACCCTGGGCTTTCCCCGCATCGGCAAAAATCGCGAACTGAAATTCGCACTGGAAAAATTCTGGCGCGGCGAAATCGATGCCGACACGCTGGAAACCACTGGCCGCGAACTGCGCGCGCGTCACTGGCAGCTGCAAGCCGACGCCGGGCTGGACTTCGTTGCCGTGGGGGATTTCGCCTACTACGACCAGATGCTCAACCACATCCAAATGCTGGGCTGCGAACCGGCGCGCTTCGGCTTTAGCGGGCAGGAAACCGAACTGGCGCGTTATTTCACCCAGGCGCGCGGCGTGGCGAGCGAAGCCAAATCCTGCTGCGGCGGCCATGCCGGAACCGATGATCAGGGCACCTGGGCATTGGAAATGACCAAGTGGTTCGATACCAATTACCACTATCTGGTACCGGAATTCACTGCGGATACGGTTTTCAGGCTGGCGTCCGAACGCCTGTTCAGCGAAGTGTCTGAAGCGCAGGCGTTGGGATACAAGGTCAAGGTTACGCTGGTCGGGCCGCTGACCTTCCTGTTTCTGGGCAAGGAGAAGGCTGGGCGCCCGGTGGCGCACGCCTCCCCTCTCCCCAGCCCTCTCCCGGAGGGCGAGGGAGTTTTTGACCGCTTGTCGCTGCTCGACAAACTGCTGCCGGTGTATGGTGAAATCCTGCTGCGTCTGAAAATTCTGGGTGTGGAATGGGTACAGCTGGACGAACCCATCCTGTGTCTGGACTTGCCGCTGGCCTGGAAATTGGCATTCGAACCCGCCTATAACCGGCTCAACGCCGCTGGGGTAAAAATTCTGCTCGCCACCTATTTCGGCGCGCTGGACGACAACGCCGTGCTGGCTTGCACGCTGCCGGTGGCGGGCCTGCATATCGATGCGGTGCGCGCGCCGCACCAGCTGACCACCGTGCTTGATCGCCTGCCGCATTACAAGGTGCTGTCGCTGGGAGCGATTGACGGACGCAACATCTGGCGTGCCGATCTGGACCAGACACTGGAGCTGGTGGCAACGGCACACGCGAAACTGGGCGACCGGCTGTGGATCGCACCATCGTGCTCGCTGCAGCACGTACCGGTGGACCTGGGAGGGGAAGACAAGCTGGACGCCGAATTACGTTCGTGGCTGGCGTTTGCGGTACAAAAACTGAATGAACTCGGTGCATTGAAACTGGCGCTGAACAAGGACATCGGCGCCGCCGACCTGGCATATGCCAACGCATTTGGCGCATCGCGCAGTGCCGCCGCCACGCGCCGCGCCAGCCCGCGCGTACACAACCCGGCGGTGGCAGCACGCCTGACTGCATTGCCGCAGGATGCCGACCGGCGTGCCACACCGTTCAAAGCGCGTCAGGCCAGACAGCGCTCACGCTTTAACCTGCCCGCCTTCCCCACCACCACCATCGGTTCATTTCCGCAGACCAAAGAAATCCGCGCTGCGCGTGCCGACTTCAAGCGCGGCGAGCTGTCCGCAACGAATTACACCGCGGCGATGCAGCGCGAAATCAAGCTGGCGGTGGACAAGCAGGTCAGCCTTGGCCTGGACGTGCTGGTGCACGGAGAGGCCGAGCGCAATGACATGGTGGAATATTTCGGCGAGCAGCTGGCCGGGTTTGC
>JANMKH010000313.1:0-1971 GCA_031371965.1 Sulfuriferula sp. | reverse complement strand
AATAACTCGCAAAAACACAAAAAGCACGAAATGGGGTAAGCAGGCATTTCGCCGTAAGTGCGAAAGCTCGCAAAATATTCAAAGAGATAACCAGCTGTAGATCATCACCCAAAGGGTGAATGACTTAAATCAATGCAATATATTGATTTATTTCGTGTTTTTTCGTGGATAAATCGCCGTTTTTAGATTGATTCGGATCAGGAAACGGGTGTTTTTGTCAGCTTCTGTTGCATGCCGCTTCAAAAATTCCGACTCGCGGTAATCCGCATATACCACCGTACATATTCGAACAGCGCGATGTTGGACTGGTTGCGTACAACGCCGACCGTAACACGCGGTGCAAAGCCGTGCCAGTTCCAGTCGCGCTTGGTCAGGTCCTGTTCCAGGCGCGCGTTTTTGTCCTGGCGCAGCACGCCATAGAACGGGTCGGTCTGATCATAACGGCTACTGCTCAGTGTCAGCCGGGTGCCGCTGCTGAGTTTTTGCCACGGCAGCTCGCGATAATATTCCAGCTGCAAGCTGGGCGACGTGTAGGCGTACGGGTCGATCTGCGCTGTGGCACGGGTCAATGACACACCGCCGCGCCACTGACTGATTGTATTGGGCGAATACAGCGCCGTGGTCGAAAAAATGGTGTGTGTGCCCGTATAAAATGCATTGGCGCGGTTGTAATTAAAACGCCGGCTGTCGAGCGCAACCTCCATGGCCAGATTGGGTTTCAGACGCACAAAATCAGCTGCACGTAATGCCCAACCCGAAAAAAGCAATTGATGCTGGCTATAAGCCTGCTGATAACCCCCTTCCAGGGTCAGCGTATGACGACTGCCCAGATCGAAATTATGCCCCGCATAACCCAGCAGATAGGTGAAATCCCAGGTTCGGCCGGGGAAATCCTGATAATCCGCGTAGCCGCGCACAAAGGTTTTGCGGTCTTTACCAAAGTTGTGCCGGCCATTCAACAACACATCCATGCCCAGCGTACTTTGCGGTTTGGTATTGTCCGACAGTGTGTAGGTCAATCCCTGTATCACTACCTGACGGCTACTCGCACCCTGATTGGCATTGCTGTCCGGCGTCAGCGACACGCTCACATTAAAATAGCCTTCCTGTTCGCGCATCTGTTTGATGAATCGTTCAACATTGGCGACGACCTGCGGCGGCAGCGGCGTCGCCAGCACGCGTTCGAAATGGTAAGTGGCGCCATCATAATCGCCCTGCAGGAACAGTACCCGCCCCAGTTCCAGGCGCGGGCGAATCAGCGTCGGATCGCGGTTGAGCATGTCGCGATACAGCGCTGCTGCCCGTGTCAGGTCACCATCGTGCTCGGCCAGCTGTGCTGATAGAAAGAGCACCTGCAAGTTCGGTTGCGGCTCGCGCATCCATTGCGCCAGCAACGCGCGTGCTGCATCCAGCCTGCCTTGTGCAAACAACTGGGTGGCCTGTGCCACTGCATCGGGCAACATCTCGGCGGCGCGTTCAGGGTTGGCGAGCGGCGTGTCAGGCGGAATCGAATCCGCTGCCCATAGCCCTTGTGGAATCCAGAAAATGGTCGCCATCGCAGCGCCAAGCATGGTTTTGCAGCATCTCATCACGATTCCATTTAAACATAAAAAAAGCGGGCACTGCGGTGCCCGCCTGTTGCGTTGCTGCGGTGTTATTTGGCTGCGAAAGAGCCTACGTTAGTTCCGGCAGCACCTGTCACACCATACACGCCACCAACTTCGTTGGCTGTTGGGCCATAGAAGCGGCCGGTGGCCGATCCTGTGCGCCCGCCAATATCGGTCACTGTGCCGGTGAATGTATTGGAATTAGAGGGATAACTTAATGTGCCACTCATATTAAGACTGGCGGATTCAATCCTGAAGTGCAACCGAGTTAAGACGCGAGTGTAGCTTCTTCCAAATAACCTCGTGAGGTGTTTTGAAGCCGAGGCACTTTCTGGGTCGATGGTTGAGGTAATGCATGGCGATA
>JANMKH010000294.1:0-7375 GCA_031371965.1 Sulfuriferula sp. | reverse complement strand
CTCGTCGGCAAGCGCATCCTCATCACGGGCTTGATCAGTAACCGCTCCATTGCCTATGGCATAGCCCAGGCCTGCAAACGCGAAGGCGCTGAACTGGCCTTTACTTATCAGGGCGACAAGATCAAGGATCGGGTAACCGAGTTTGCCAAAGAATTCGGGAGTGAATTAGTTCTGTCTTGTGACGTCGCCAGTGACGAGGAAATCACACAACTATTTGCCGATCTTGGAGGTCAATGGGACAGCCTGGATGGCATTGTTCACTCGATTGCTTTCGTTCCCAAAGCTGCATTGGCAGGCGATTATCTGGAGTCGGTAACGCGCGATAATTTCCGCATCGCCCACGACATCAGTTCCTACAGTTTTGCCGCGCTGGCCAAGGCAGGTCTCCCCATGATGCAGGGGCGGCGCGCGGCACTGCTTACCTTGAGCTATCTCGGCGCCACCCGCACCCTGCCTAACTACAATGTCATGGGGCTGGCCAAGGCCAGCCTGGAATCCAACGTCTATTACATGGCACAAAGCCTTGGGCCGAAGGGTATACGCGTCAATGCCGTATCGGCCGGCCCGATCAAAACGCTGGCCGCCAGCGGGATATCGGATTTTGGCAAAATACTGAATTACGTGGAACGCAACTCTCCACTACGGCGCAATGTAACCATTGAAGAAGTAGGCAATGCTGCCGCCTTTCTGCTGTCCGATCTGGCAAGCGGCATTACTGGCGAGATTACCTACGTGGACGCGGGCTTCAACACTACGGCCGGAGCCGACATGGGGTAACTCAGGAGCAATCCCGAGACCGGGCAGAAAGCTTACTAAACAATGGGCGCGAGTATTCTATACTCGCGCCCATTCTTGTATCAGCATCTTATTCCCGGATTGTTTGTTGCGATGTAAATTGTGACAGATTGCGAGACGGCCGCTAAACCGTCTTTGTGCAATGGATTATTGTGCAGTTTTGTCCAGGCTTGCGGAAATGATCTTGATCTTAGCCTTTGCTTCCAAACTGGCAAGATAGGCGGAAAAATCTGCTTGCGCTGCCAGTTGTGCCAGTTGGCCTTGCAGGGCCTTGACCTGGGCGGCGTCCGCTGGTGGTGGGGGAATCACTCGCGTCACACGCGCCAGTGTGTAGCTACCATCAGTGCCTTCTGCGCCGACATATGCCGGGAAATTCTGTTCAGCTGCGCTGAATACCGGTTCAACCAATGCCACGGGCAATCCAGTTACCTGTTGCCGAGTGATGAGTTGAAACGCACTCCATTTTACGTCGGGTTCCTTGCCTGCACGCAATTGCACCAAATCCTGCTTGCCCTGTTTTTCAGCCAGTGCTATCGCTTGAGTGCGTTTGAGCTGTTGTTCAATAACCGCTCGCACCGTATTCAGCGGTTGCAGCGCAGCCGGTTTGTATTCGAGCAGACGAGCGGAAGCCAGTGTGTTGGGAGCAACTTCGATGGCTTCGGTATTACGCTTGTTTTTCAGCACATCATCAGAAAACAGCGCTTTCAGCATTTTCGGATTTGCCAGCAGGCTGCTGTCGCCGCCCTTACGGTTTAACCATTCCGAATCTGTAATCTGCAACTTAAGCGCATCAGCCACAGGCTTGAGACTATCGGATTGTTCGTAAACCTGATTACTGAATGTTTCCGCCGCATCGGCAAAGCGTTTGCTGGCTTTTTGCGTTTGCAAGTCGCGCACAATATCCGCTTTCACCTCATCCAGACTGCGTGTGCGGGCAGGCTTGATACCCGTCAATTCGATGATGTGATAACCAAATTCACTCAGTACGGGCTGGTTGATGGCACCATTTCGCATTGCGAACACGGCATCTGCAAAAGGTTTAACCATTGCGTTACGAGGGAACCAGCCCAAATCACCACCTTGCAGGGCAGAACCCGTATCGCTCGATTCAAGTTTGGCCACAGCAGCAAAACTGGCCGGGTTGGCTTTGACTTGCTGGTAAATAGCTTCGGCACGAGCTTTGGCAGCTGCGCGTTTTTGTGCATCATCGCCAGCTTTTACCGCAATCAGAATATGACTGGCACGGCGCTGCTCAGGCTCGCTATATTTTGCAAGATTCTGATCGTAGTACTGCTTGACATCCGCGTCGCTGATATGGATCTGACTGGCCAAAGCGTCCTGCGATAACACTACATATTGGAAGCGCGCCTGTTCCGGCAAAGTGTAATCGGCTTTGTGAGCGTCATACCAGCTCTGTATATCCGCTGCATTGACGCGAACCTGATTCAGGAATTGTTCGGGTGTGAGTTTAACCGTGCTGATTTCGCGTTTTTGCTCGAATGCCTGCAAGAATCGCGCGGTAACATTGGATGGAATAATGGTTGAAGCCTGGAAAACTGAACGCACATCGTTAATCAGCAATTCCTGGCGTAGCTGATTTTCAAACTCGCTGATACTCATGCCTTGTTGTCGCAGAGCCTGCTCATAACGAGTTTGCGAGAACTGACCGTTTTCCTGAAATGCGGGCAGACCGGCAATGATCTTGGCCATTTCTGCGTCACTGACCACCATACCTGCCTTGGTCGCAGCATCGATAATCAGATGCTGGTTTACAACACCATCCAGAATCGATTTACGAATTTTCGGATCATTAAACATGGCCGGATCATAGGCAGCACCCATGGATGCCCGCATTTCCTGCTGCTGTGATTTGATAGCCCGGTCGAATTCCTGCCGGGTCACCTTGTAACCGTTCACGCTGGCAAGAACATCGCCATCGCCGCTCTTGTTAAAATAAGATTCCACTCCCCACAACATGAATGGAATAGTAATCAGCGCCAAAATTACCTTGGCGAGCCAGCCTTGCGCACGTTCTCGAATTGCATCTAGCATAGTCGTTGTGTATTGATCTCAGTCAAACGAAAAAAGGCGAACTTTCGTTCGCCTTTTGTATTGGCGGAGTGGACGGGACTCGAACCCGCGACCCCCGGCGTGACAGGCCGGTATTCTAACCAACTGAACTACCACTCCAAATACCGGTATTGTCATAACTGGTGGGTGCTGAGGGGTTCGAACCCCCGACATTCGCCTTGTAAGGGCGACGCTCTACCAACTGAGCTAAGCACCCGGAAAGGCGCTAGTTTACTGCATCTTTCAGCGCTTTTCCAGCACGGAATTTAGGAACTTTAGCCGCTTTGATTTTGATGGCTGCGCCAGTACGCGGATTACGACCGGTGCGGGCAGCGCGTTTACCAACATAGAAAGAGCCAAAACCAACCAGCGTCACCATATCGCCTTTTTTGAGAGCGCCTTTAACTGCGTCAACAGTAGCATCCAATGCACGGCCAGCTGCTGCCTTGGAAATATCGGCAGATTCGGCGATAGCATCTATCAGTTCGGATTTGTTCACGTGTGTCCCCTTTCTCGTAGAGTCAGCCACAGGAATGCCCTGCATCCGCTTTATAGCAAGCCGGAAAACCTTATGTCAAGCGGCTTCCAGCTATTTTTAATAAAAAAACCGCCCCGAAGGGCGGCATTCACAATCTTGGATAAAAAACACCTCAATTAATGCTTTAATTAATGCTTGGTAATGACAGCCACTTTATCCGTTTCGGCTGCAGCCGTTGTTGGTGGCGTCTCAGTTACCGGAGGAGTTGGCAGTTCTGGCAAACCTTCTGGCATGCGCTCCAGCGCCATGTTCAGCACCTGATCTATCCATTTCACCGGCCGAATATCCAACTTATTCTTGATGTTTTCCGGAATATCGACCAAGTCACGCACATTTTCTTCAGGAATCAGAACAGTCTTGATTCCACCCCGATGCGCGGCCAGTAATTTCTCCTTTAATCCACCGATAGGCAGCACTTCGCCACGCAGCGTGATTTCGCCGGTCATTGCCACATCTGCACGCACTGGGATACCCGTCAGTACCGATACCATCGCGGTACAAATGCCCACACCCGCGCTCGGCCCGTCTTTTGGCGTGGCCCCTTCTGGGAGGTGGATATGGATATCATTTTTCTGATAAAAGTCCTGCGGAATACCCAAAACTGCGGAGCGGCTACGCACTACCGACATCGCAGCCTGGATAGATTCCTGCATCACTTCGCCGAGCTGGCCTGTCGTAATCATTTTTCCTTTACCAGGCAACAGTACTCCCTCGATAGTAAGCAACTCGCCACCTACCTCGGTCCACGCCAGACCAGTTACCTGGCCAATCTGGTTGTTCTTCTCGGCAACACCGTAATTGAAGCGGCGCACACCCAGATACTTGTCCAGATTGCGGGCAGTCACGCTGATCTTGCTGGCTTTGCCCTGTTTCATGAGCAGAGCCTTGACCCCTTTGCGACAAATTTTGGCAATATCGCGATCAAGGTTACGCACCCCGGCTTCACGTGTGTAGTAACGTACGATGTCACGCAATGCGCTCTCGGATATTGCGAATTCCTCGGGCTGGAGACCATTCGCTTTCATCTGCTTGCCTACCAGATAACGCTCGCCGATATTCACTTTTTCGTCCTCGGTGTAACCCGACAAACGAATAATTTCCATGCGATCCAGAAGCGGCGCAGGAATGTTCAAAGTATTCGCAGTCGCTACAAACATTACATCGGAAAGATCAAATTCCACCTCAACATAGTGGTCTGCAAAGGTGTGGTTCTGTTCCGGATCCAGCACTTCAAGCAGCGCAGAAGACGGATCGCCGCGGAAATCCTGCCCCATCTTGTCCACTTCATCCAGCAGAAACAGTGGGTTACGCACGCCTATTTTACTCATACTCTGCAGGATCTTGCCCGGCATGGAACCAATATAGGTACGACGGTGACCGCGAATTTCGGATTCGTCGCGCACACCACCCAGGGCCATACGGATAAACTTGCGATTCGTGGCTTTGGCAATGGATTGTCCAAGCGAAGTTTTCCCCACACCGGGTGGCCCGACCAGGCACAGAATTGGACCCTTGAGTTTGTCCACGCGCTGCTGAACCGCCAGGTACTCGACGATGCGTTCCTTGACCTTGTCCAGGCCGTAGTGATCAAGATCCAGAATCGCTTCAGCCTTTTTCAAGTCTTTACTGATCTTGGTTTTTTTCTTCCAGGGCAATCCCACCAAGGTTTCAATGTAGCTGCGCACAACCGTGGCTTCTGCTGACATGGGTGACATCAGCTTGAGTTTTTTTAGCTCTGACTCGGCCTTGGCAAGACCTTCCTTGGACATGTGCGCTTCCTGGATGCGCTTCTCGAGGTCTTCGAGATCGGCACCCTCTTCCAAATCGCCAAGCTCTTTCTGGATTGCCTTGACCTGCTCATTAAGATAATACTCGCGCTGACTTTTCTCCATCTGACGTTTGACACGTCCGCGGATACGCTTTTCCACCTGCAATATATCGATTTCGCCTTCCATCAGGCTCATCAGGTGTTCGAGACGTGCACGCACCGGGAACATTTCCAGGATTTCCTGCTTCTGTTCCAGCTTCAATGGAAGATGCGCCGCAATGGTATCCGCCAAGCGTCCGGCTTCGTCAATACCCACCAGCGAGGTGAGTATTTCAGGTGGAATTTTCTTGTTGAGCTTCACATACTGGTCGAACTGCGCAACCAGAGCGCGGCGCATTGCCTCTGCCTCGTTGTCGGCACTCGTATCATCGACAGGCACCAGTTCGGCGCGCCCAACAAAATGGGTATCCACATCGGAATACTCGATAACATTGGCGCGCTGATTGCCTTCCACCAGCACTTTTACCGTGCCGTCAGGCAATTTGAGCATTTGCAATATCGTTGCAACGGTGCCGATAGTGTACAAATCATCCGGTGACGGCTCATCTTTGGCAGCAGATTTTTGTGCAACCAACAGGATGCTCTTACCAGACTCCATCGCGGTTTCCAGCGCCTTGATGGATTTTGGCCGCCCAACGAACAATGGAATAACCATGTGCGGGAAAACGACGACATCTCGCAACGGTAAAAGAGGGAGCGTTAATTCTTCGGTATCTTGGAGTAAGGCCATGATGGTGTTTAACCTTATGTCAGTAAAAATAGACCAGGACACCAAATGCAGGGCGGCTCAAGCAAATTCAAGTCGCACCTGCACTGATGTGCCATAAGCGATTGAATCCAGTTAAAAACTTTTTTACGCGCGGACAAGCTTTAAGGATGCCCGCGATATATCAGGAAGCTACTTTTGGCTGGTCTGAATAAATGAGCAAAGGTTTACCCTCACCGGTAATGACCGATTCATCCAGAACTACCTTAGTGACATTGTCCATGGAAGGAAGTTCGAACATGGTATCGAGGAGTGCATGCTCAATAATGGAACGTAGCCCGCGCGCGCCGGTTTTGCGTTCCAGCGCGCGTTTGGCGATCGCTGCCAAAGCAGTGTCGCGAAACTCGAGTTCTGCACCCTCCATCTCGAACAATTTTGCATATTGCTTGGTCAGCGCATTTTTTGGTTCGGTCAGTATGGTAACCAGCGCTTCTTCATCCAGTTCCTCCAGTGTAGCAACGACGGGCAAACGTCCGACGAATTCTGGAATCAGACCGAACTTGATCAGGTCTTCCGGCTCTACATCGCGCAGTAATTGTGAAATATTGCGACTGTTATCCTTGCTTTTGACTTCCGCGCCAAAGCCAATGCCGCCTTTGGAAGAGCGGTTTTGCACCACCTTTTCAAGACCTGAAAAAGCTCCGCCGCAGATAAACAGGATGTTACTGGTGTCAACCTGCACAAATTCCTGATTCGGATGTTTGCGGCCGCCCTGAGGGGGGATCGAAGCAGTGGTCCCCTCGATCAGTTTCAGTAATGCCTGCTGTACACCTTCGCCGGATACGTCACGAGTTATCGATGGATTGTCGGATTTTCGTGAAATCTTGTCTATTTCATCAATGTAAACAATACCGTTTTTTGCCTTCTCCACATCGTAATCACACTTTTGCAGCAATTTCTGGATGATGTTTTCCACATCCTCGCCCACGTAGCCAGCTTCAGTCAGTGTCGTCGCGTCGGCGATCACAAAAGGAACATTCAACAGCCGCGCCAAGGTTTGTGCCAACAGGGTTTTACCCGAACCGGTGGGACCGATCAGCAGAATATTGCTTTTAGACAATTCCACTTCATCCTTGCCACCGAGATGACGCAGACGCTTGTAATGGTTGTATACGGCAACCGAGAGAATACGTTTGGCTTTTTCCTGACCAATCACATATTCACCCAGAATTTCCCGAATCTCGCGTGGGGTGGGCAAATCGGATTTCCCGGACTTGCCGCCCTGCCCCTGCTGCACTTCTTCACGGATGATATCGTTGCACAGATCCACGCACTCATCGCAAATGAATACTGAAGGCCCTGCGATCAACTTGCGGACTTCGTGCTGACTTTTGCCGCAGAATGAGCAATAAAGCGTGTTCTTGCTGTCGCTGCCGGA
>JANMKH010000179.1:0-9630 GCA_031371965.1 Sulfuriferula sp. | reverse complement strand
GCAAACGGGCGGCGATAACATGATTGTGACCTCAACCTTTGGGCAAACAATCCGCGAATGGCTGGCAATACTGCGCTTCACCAGCCTGCCGTTTTTGACATTTGAGCATGGCGGCAAGTGGTACGAATTGAAGCCAACAGGTATATCGAAGCGAATCTGCGGCGCAAGGAAAAAAGACGGTTCACGTTGCCGAAGTAAAGCGCTACACCGTGGCAGCAAGTGCAAGTTTCACGGTGGACTGAGTACTGGCGCAAGAACACCCGAAGGCAGGGCGCGTGCAATCGTTGCAATGTGTGCTGGCCGGGTGCGGTGGCAGGCGGCAAGAGATAACCCAGCGAAATGATGCGATGCGCCATGCAATGAAGATGCTAAAAGAAAGGAATATGGGGTAGGATCATTTGCAATTACAGGTATTATTCCA
Organism: Sulfuriferula sp.; assembly: GCA_031371965.1. GTDB lineage: Bacteria > Pseudomonadota > Gammaproteobacteria > Burkholderiales > Sulfuriferulaceae > Sulfuriferula. The sequence goes on along the minus strand of JANMKH010000179.1, from coordinate 9,209 downwards.
AAAGTTTGATCCAGTATCTTCCCATGCTTACGATTACCAACCTGATCCCTTATTTTGTCATTAGTAGTTTGCTGTTATTGATTGCGGCGATATTGTTGCGCAGCAGCAGCTTCTATCAGGCGCAGGTAAGTAATACGCATGATAAGTATTTGTCGCTTGATGGGCTGAGAGGCTTTCTGGCATTAGGTGTATTTTTTCACCATGCGGTTATTTTTTATTTCTTCTACGTTACTGGCAAATGGGTTTTGCCGCCATCGCGTTTTTATACCCTGCTTGGCCAAAATGCTGTGGCACTATTTTTCATGATTACGGGCTTTTTATTCTGGTCAAAAGCGATACGGTCAAAGGGGCGCATAAATGTAAAAAGCTTACTCGATTCCAGAGTTAGGCGGCTATTTCCGATGTTCGCGGTGTCTGTACTGGTTGCGTTTGGGATTGCCTTTGCCGTTAGCGGATTTGCTCTCAGGTCATCCTATTTTAAGCTGGTTAAAGCAATGCTGGAATGGATGTCCTTTGGGTTGTTTCAACCTGATATCAACGGGTTGAAAAATAGCGGGCTTATTAACACGGTCTACTGGACTCTGAAGTTCGAATGGGCGTTCTACCTTTTGTTACCGCTTCTGGCTTTGGCATACCGTGATATTGCATTTTTTGTTCTGGTCACTCTAACAGTGGTATTGGTGCTCAAATTTTCATTGCACATTCTTTTGCTATGCTTTGTTTTTGGCGCGCTGACAGCCTGGCTCCTGGATAAGAGCGAGCAGAAATTTGACCGTTTACTTCAAGGCTCAGTGGCAACTCTATTTGCTTCCGGGTTGCTGATGATCTTGTTTTGGCGTTTCGACACTGCCTATTCCATACAAGCAGAATTGATCTTGTTTGTAATTTTTTTCATCATCGTTTCTGGAAATAATTTGTTCGGATTGTTGACTAGCAAACCAGCTAGAGCAGTAGGCGCGATGAGCTACAGCATTTACCTATTGCATAGCCCCATTCTTTTTTTATTGCTTTATACGGTCAATTTAGCGCTGCCGATTAAGGGTATGCAAACAGTTCAATATTGGGGTGTCATTGCCTTGGCTGGAACAGTACTGATTCTGGCTTCCTCTGTTACGTACCGGTTTGTGGAATATCCATACATGCGTCGACGTGTAAGCTGACCAGTATGTGCGCATCGTTGTTATGAGTGCTGGCGAAACCGTGCGATAAGTACGCACTGCGGCGATCCTGGCAAACATGAGCTTCCCCCGAAATTTCGTCTTCCAAGGGTGACGTAGTATTGACGTTAACTTAGGAAGAGGAAAGATGAAGAAGATACCGAAGCAGGAATACACCGCCGAGTTCAAGACACTGGCGGTCAAGCGCGTAAAAGACGGGCTGACAGTAGGCGCGGCAGCCCGTGAATTGGGGTTGGTTGACCAGACCTTGCGTAACTGGGTCAAGGCTGCTGATGTGGGCAAGCTTAATGGGGCGGGTGCAAAGCCGATCACGCCGGAACAAATGGAGCTTTCCCGCGTGCGCACCGAGAACGCCAGACTCAAGCGCGAGAACGAAATCCTAAAAAAAGCGACGGCATACTTTGCGAGAGATGCGCTGTGAAGTATGCCTGGATCGACACGCAGCGCCAGCACTACGCTTTGACTGAAATGTGTCCCGTGCTGGCGGTTAGCGTCAGCGGCTACCGGGCGTGGAAACGCGGCGGCCGTGCGGATCGGTGTCGCCTGACCGACACCCAGCTGCTGGCGCTGATTCATGCCATCCATGTTGAACTCAAGGGTGCCTATGGCAGTCCCCGGATGGTGCTGGAGCTGCGCGCCCGTGGGTTCTCGGCGGGTAAGGGACGGGTTGAACGGCTGATGCGGGAGAACGGCATCCGGGCACGGCATAAACGGCGCTTCAAGGTCACGACCGACTCGAAGCACGGTTTGCCGGTGGCGGATAACCTGCTGGATCGCAACTTCACGCCTGCCGCCCCCAATCAGGTGTGGACATCCGACATCACCTACCTGTGGACAGACGAAGGCTGGTTGTACTTGGCCATCGTGCTGGATCTGTTCAACCGCGAAGTGGTGGGCTGGTCGCTGAAGCCGCGAATGACGGCGGACATCGTGACGGATGCACTGACCATGGCGTGGTTCAGGAGAAAGCCCGCGCCTGGCGTATTGCACCACTCTGACCGGGGCAGCCAGTACGCCAGCGGCGACTTTCAGGACAAGCTTGCCGAATACGGCATGATCTGCTCAATGAGCCGCAAGGGTAACTGTTGGGATAACGCGCCGACGGAAAGCTGGTTCAACAGCTTCAAGAATGAGCGGGTGCATGGCTGGCGCTGGCGCACGCGCGAACAAATGACGGCGACAGCCTTCGAGTACATCGAGGTGTTTTACAACCGGCGTCGGCTGCACTCGACGCTCGGCTACAAGTCGCCTGTGCTGTTCTTGCAAGACTGGCTGGCCGCTCAACAGATGGAAAAACTGGTAGCATGAAACCCACCTATTGGAAGACGAAAAACCGAGGGAAGGTCACAGGAAAGCCATTAGCTGCGTAATTATTGTTGATGGTACGCAACACACGGGAGCTTCGGCTCCCGTTTTTATTTGGATGGTAATGTGCAAACGTAGCAGGTAACGATGCGTATGCGAAATAACCCCATGAAAGCTTTAAATCGACTGCGATGATGCAATCGCGCCCACCACCAGAATATTCAAGCACCTTATGTCTGTGGGTACATTTGTGGGTATATTTCTGAAAACCACTTTTTAAATGGCTATTTTAAATGGATTAGAGCCATAGTATGGCTGACACCGCCGCATGTTTTTCCCTCGCAAAAAATCTCCCGAAGTGCGCAGGACTAGGCCCTACGTAATGACCGAGGCGATGGCTATTTCTGCCGTTGAACTCTCAGCAAGGTTCCGGCCACCGGCCAGGTTGCGAACCGGCCAAGGCGGACAAGTGGATTCTGGTTGGATTAAACAGTGTATTAGAATGAACTAATTTGTCTGTCCTCACACTAATTGTTCGTGCTCTTGAAAGTGTTCAAGGCACTCCCGATCCCGCCGCATCAATTGTCTGATGCCCATGCGAGCTTTAACAGCAGATCCCCCCATCAATCACGAACAAGGATAAAATCATGCGCAACAACAAGCGGCCCATCGCACTGGCCATCGCCGGCCTTCTGATTCTGTCGTTGCAGGGCATTTCAACGACAGCTTTTGCCGAAACCAGCGCTAGCGCGGCGAACAACACCAAGCCACCATTGCAGATCGCCAACCAGACCGGACTTAAAGTTGCCATCCAGGTCAATTATGCGGATACCGTTCCCAACGGCGTCGGCAAGCAGGTGCTGGCGGCCAAGAATCTCTACGATCAATACACCGCTCTGGGCATGAAGCCCGGCAAGGATTATGAAATCGTGATGGTGTTCAGGGGCGACGGTGCGCAGTTTCTGCTGACCGACGAGGCTTACGACCAGAAAGTGAAACAACCGCACCCCAAAGGCAATCCCAATCTGGCGATACTCGATGCGCTCAACAAAGGCGGCGTAAAAATGGAGGAGTGCGGCGTAGCGATGAAATTGAAAGGCTACACGCCCCATGACATTCTCCCCTATAGCCGTATCGTTACATCCGGTATCGGCGCCATGGTCGATCTGGAAAAATCCGGCTACCTCTCCATTACGCCGTAAGGCGTGCTGCGGAACCCATCGGGGATTTCTCTGCTGCCGCGATGGGTTCAGCGAGCCCGCTTCAGGTAAGACTGAATCCTGTTTCCCCAGCATGCGCCTCGGGCTTTCTGCAGCGAGACCTTGGCGGCGCAGACTGGCTCATATAGCGCCAGATCAAGTTCGACTCTATTCCTGGTATTCGATTGGCTTTTGCGGAATCTTCCCATAAGCGTCTGAGCCCGCTGCGATGATACAATTGCTTACATCTCTTGTCTCTGCAAACGCTGTGCGTTTGCAGAGACATTTCTGATAACGGTTTTCAAGCGGCTGCCAGACTAAGCATGGCTGACCTGGCCGCGCCATCTCACATCGTGGATACCCTGAACACGCCCCTGACACCCACCGATCATTCGCGCGACGCTGCCGGCATGACTTATGTCTATCCGGTGGTGTCGCGCCGCGCGGGCGGGGTATCGGTGGGCATCAATCTCAATCCCAACAATGCCTGCAACTGGCGCTGCATTTACTGCCAGGTGCCGGGGCTCACGCGCGGTGCGGCGCCGGAAATCGATCTGGTGCTGCTTGAACGCGAGCTGACCGGTTTTCTGCATGAATTGATGCATGGCGACTTCATGGCGACGCGCGTGCCGGAGAGTGCGCGGCGCATTAACGATATCGCCTTGTCCGGCAATGGCGAGCCGACCAGCGCCAAAGCCTTTGTCGGGGTGATAGAGTTGATTGGCCGGGTGATGGCGCGTTTCGACCTGGTGGGTAAAATCAAGCTGATCCTCATCACCAATGGCAGCCTGCTGGACAAGGCCTACGTACAAGCGGGGCTGCAACAGATGCGTCCGCTTAACGGCGAAGTCTGGTTCAAGCTGGACAGCGCCACGCGCGAGGGCTTGCGCCGCATCAACCACGCCGAACTCAGCCCGGAGCGGGTGTTTGCCAACCTGCAAAGCGCCGCCGGGCTGTGTGCCACCTGGCTGCAAACCTGCCTGTTTGCCATCGATGGCGCTGCGCCATCGGAGCTGGAGCAGCAGGCTTATCTGGATTTTGTGCGACGTATCGTAAGCGCAGGCGTGCCGGTGCAAGGCGTGCTGTTGTACGGTCTGGCGCGGCCCTCGCAGCAACCCGAAGCGCCGCGTTTGTCGGCATTGCCGGCAGACTGGCTGGAAGCGTTTGCGGAAAAAATCCGCGTGTGCGGGCTGGCCGTGAAAGTAAGTGCCTGATGATTTACGGCATCGGCACGGATATGGTGGCGGTGGCGCGTATGGCGCGGCTATTGGCGCGCCACGGCGAGCGTGCGGTGCAGCGTATTCTGGCGCCGCAAGAATGGGCGGAATTTGCGCGCAAGTCCGACGGCGCGCGCTTTCTCGCCAAACGCTTCGCCGCCAAGGAGGCGCTGGCCAAGGCGGCCGGTACCGGCCTGCGCAGCCCGGTGGCGTTAAGCAATATTCGCGTGCAACATACCCCGTTGGGGCAACCCGAATTGGTGTTTGCGCCTGATTTGCAAACCTGGCTGGCAACGCGCGGCGTGACGCGTGCGCATCTTTCCATCAGCGATGAATCCGATTACGTTATTGCCTTTGTGATACTGGAAACCACATCATGAGCCTCGGCCCCATCATGCTTGACGTGCCCGGCGTGGCACTTACCGGCGACGACCGCCACCGCCTTGCGCATCCGCTGGTGGGCGGCGTGATTCTGTTTGCGCGCAATTATCAGTCTCCCGCGCAACTGCTTGCGCTGACGGCCGAAATCCATGCGCTGCGCACGCCGCATCTGCTCATTGCCGTGGATCACGAAGGCGGGCGGGTGCAGCGTTTTCGCGAGGGCTTCACGGTGCTGCCGCCGATGCGCGAACTGGGACGGATCTGGGATCGGCATCCCGCCGAAGCGCGGCGGCTGGCGCGCGAATGCGGCTATGTACTGGCTGCCGAGTTGCGCGCGCACGGTGTGGATCTGAGCTTCACGCCGGTGCTGGATCTGGATTACGGCGCATCCGGCGTGATCGGCGACCGTGCCTTTCACAGCGATGCGGATGCCGTCGCCGACCTCGCACATCAGCTCATGCTCGGCCTCCGGGACGCGGGCATGGGTAGCGTCGGCAAGCATTTCCCCGGCCATGGTTTCGTGCGTGCCGATTCGCATCTGGAAATCCCGGTGGATGAACGCAGCTATGCCGACATCGAGCAGGCCGATCTGGTGCCGTTCCGCCGTATGGCGGGCTATGGCATGACCGGTGTGATGCCGGCCCATGTCATCTACCCGGCCGTGGACAGCCGCCCGGCCGGATTTTCTCCGCTCTGGCTGCAACAGATATTGCGCGGCGAACTGGGCTTTGACGGCGTGATTTTCAGTGACGATCTTTCCATGCAAGGCGCCAGCGTGGCGGGCAGCATTGTCGAACGCGCCGCCGCCGCGCTTGAAGCGGGCTGCGACATGGCGCTGGTGTGCAACAACTGCGTGGCTGCCGATGAAGTGCTGGCTAATCTGGACTGGCGCATGCCGGCCACCAGCATCGCCCGTATCGCGCGCCTGCACGGCAAACCGCATCCACCCGGCATGACGGAATTACGCGAGCAGACGCGTTACGCTGCCGCCGTTCACGCCATCGCCGGTATAGGGCATGGCAGCGCAGATTTATGGGAAACCGACGGGAGTAATACTTGTGGCAAAGGCTGAAGATACGCATCAGGATCACGACCACGCGCACCATGGGCACGACCATCACCACCATGGCCACGGGGGGCTGGGCATTGCTTTCTGGCTGACCCTGGGATTTGCCGCGGTGGAGGCGGGCGGAGGATGGTGGTCGGGCTCGCTGGCCCTGATCTCCGATGCCGGGCACATGCTGATCGACTCGCTGGCGCTGGGGCTGGCAGCGTTTGCCGGCTGGCTGGCCCTGCGCCCGGCATCGTATCGGCATTCCTACGGCCTGGTGCGTGCCGAGGTGGTGGCAGCGCTGGCCAACAGCGTGCTCATGCTGGCGTTGATGGTGGGTATTGTGTGGGAAGCCATCGCGCGCTTGCAAGCGCCGCAGCCGGTGCAAGGCGGGGCCGTGATGGTGATCGCCGCCATCGGGCTGGCGGTGAATATTTTTGTCGCCTATCACTTGTCGCGCGGCGAACAGACTCTGAATGTGCGCGCCGCGCTGCTGCACGTGCTGGGCGACATGCTAGGCTCGGTGGCGGCGCTGGCTGCGGGCGCGGTGATCTATTTCACCGGCTGGCTGCCGATCGATGCGCTGCTGTCGCTGTTTGTGGTGGCGCTGATTCTGGTTTCCAGCATTCGCCTGCTCAGGGAAGCGCTGCATATTCTGATGGAAGGCGTGCCGCAAAATCTCGATCTGCCCGAAATAGGGTTGGCGATGGCGCAGACAGCCGGGGTGAACTCGGTGCACGACCTGCATATCTGGACGCTGGCCTCGGGCAAGGTTGCGCTGTCGGCGCATCTGGAAATCCCTACCATGCAGGACTGGCCGGGTATTCTCCACAGCACACGGCAAATGCTGCACACGCGCTTTGATATCGACCACGTGACCCTGCAGCCGGAACTGCCCGCCGCTCAACTCGAACAGGTGGGCATTCCGTTTTACCCGCGGCACCATCATTGATGACGTCTTTTGATCTGAACTGCCGTGCCTGCCCGCGCCTCGCCGGTTTTCTCGATGAGGTGCGCGTGGCGCATCCGGCTTATCATGCGCGCCCGGTTGCGCCGTTTGGCGATGCCGCGCCCTGGCTGTTGATCGTCGGCCTGGCTCCCGGCATGCACGGCGCCAACCGCAGCGGCCGGCCGTTTACCGGCGACCATGCCGGCATATTGCTCTACGAAACCCTGCACGCCTACGGTTTCGCCAGCCATCCCACCTCCGTGAGCGCTGACGACGGCTTGCAGTTGCACGGCTGCCGCATCACCAACGCAGTCAAGTGCCTGCCTCCGGCCAACAAGCCGGAAACCGCCGAGATTCGCCAGTGCAATCATTATCTGGAAAATGAAATTGCGGCACTGTCCGATAATCTGGCCATCCTTGCATTGGGCAGCGTCGCGCATGCCGCCGTGCTCATGGCGTTGGGGCTGAAAGCCAAATCTCACGCGTTTGGCCACGGCGCGGTGCATGCATTGGATGATGGCCGCACGCTTTACGACAGCTACCATTGCAGCCGTTACAATACCAATACGCGCCGTCTGACGCCGGACATGTTCCGCGCCGTGTTTGCGCGTATCCGTGCTGATTACCCTGGGCAGGCGAGAGCACTACATGAAAAATCTTTAGCCACAGAGGACACAGAGCACACAGAGAATAGCCCGAATGATCAGAGCGGTTTTCTCTGAGCTCTCTGTGTCCTCTGTGGCAATTGCTTTAAACAAAATGTTCGACAGCAAAACCTTCCTCGTTACTCTGCCCGGCCTTCCCGGCGTGTATCGCATGCTCGGGCAGGATGGCGAAGTGCTGTATGTGGGCAAGGCGCGCGACCTGAAAAAACGCGTGGCCTCGTATTTCCAGAAGACCGACCAGAGCCCGCGCATCCGCCTGATGGTGGCGAAAATTGCCAGCGTGGAGATCACCGTCACGCGCTCCGAATCCGAAGCGCTGGTGCTGGAAAACAACCTGATCAAGGCACTATCGCCGCGTTACAACATCCTGTTTCGCGACGATAAGTCCTATCCCTATCTCATGCTCAGCGGCCACCGCTATCCGCGCCTGGCCTATTTCCGCGGCACGCCGCAGCGCCAAGACCGGTGCTTCGGCCCGTTCCCTAATTCCTATGCGGTGCGCGACAGCATCCAGATTCTGCAAAAGGTGTTCCGCCTGCGCACCTGTGAGGACAGCGTATTCAATCATCGCTCGCGCCCCTGCCTGCTGCACCAGATCAAGCGTTGCACTGCGCCGTGCGTGGATTTGATCAGCGCCGAAGACTACGCTGCCGACGTGAACAACGCCGCGCTGTTTCTGGAGGGCAAGGAAAACGAGGTATTGCAGTCAATCACCGAAAAAATGCAGCAGTCTGCGGATGCCATGCGCTATGAAGAAGCGGCGTTGTATCGTGACCAGATCAAGAGCCTCACCGCGGTGCGCGAAAAGCAGTTTGTAGCCAGCCAGAGTCAGGCGGATGTGGACGTGGTGGCCCTGGTGGCCGAGCACGGTCTGCTGTGTGTTAACCTGCTGATGATACGCGGCGGGCGGCATCTGGGCGACAAGACCCTATTCCCGCAAAATGCCCAGGACGTTGTCCCCAAAGAAGCCATGGAAGCCTTTCTCTCCCAGCATTATCTCAATCGCGCCATTCCGCCGCAGATTATCGTTTCCGAACCGGTTGATGCTGACGCACTGGCGGCAGTTTTCAGCGAGCAGGCCGGGCGCAAGGTCAGCATCCAGGTCAACCCCATCGGCGAGCGCCGCAGCTGGCTGGCCATGACGCAAGGCAATGCGCGCATCGCCATCACCCGCCAGGTCGCGCAAAAAGCCACGCAACAGGCGCGTCTCACCGCGCTGCAGGAAACGTTGGCGCTGCCCGGTCTGCAACGCATCGAGTGCTTC
>JANMKH010000174.1:0-3447 GCA_031371965.1 Sulfuriferula sp. | reverse complement strand
AACGGGTCGACATCAGTCATTCAGGCGGTGATCATCTCCGGCACGTTAGGCGCTATTACCGAATGTGCCACCACCCGATTGCGACCTTCCTGTTTGGCATGGTAGAGGGCTTTGTCTGCAGCGGTTACGAGTGCGCAGAATTCCAGGCCAACACGGTTTGAATCAGCGACGCCGATGCTGATGGTGCTATGCAGGACAGCGCCACCGAACTCCATCGTCAAGGCTGCATAAGCCTCGCGCAAGCGATCGGCCAATACCCTGGCTTTTTCTTCGGTGGTGGAGGGGAGCAGGATACAGAATTCCTCACCGCCGTAGCGGGCAAAGTAGTCGTCGCGACGGATGGAAGCCTGCGCCACAGCGGCCAGTCGTTGCAATACCTGGTCGCCCACTTGATGGCCGCTGTGGTCGTTGATTAATTTGAAATGGTCCACATCGATCATCATGATCGCCAGCGTATCTCCGCTACGGGCACAGCGTGCTTGCAGGCGGATGGCCTCTTCTTCCAGGCTGCGCCGGTTCAGTGCACCGGTCAACCCGTCGCGCAAGGCAATTTTTTGCATATCCGCAATGAGCCGGTAATTCAGCATCAATATGAAACCAAAAGTCACGCACATCAGTATCAGGCTGAAGGAAAGGAATCTCATGGGAACAAAGGGTACTTGCGAATAAATGCCTGAAAAGGCGTCGGGCGACCGAAAGATCGTTGCCGCCCGGGTCAGGGCCGCCGCTGCAAGCACTACGAAGGATGCTCCGGTAAACCAGTAAGCGGTACGCAACGGCTGTTCGATACGGATGAGCAGGGCACGCGCACAGATAGTATTGATCAGGACGAATACCAGCGAATTGGCGATGGCGCGCACATCGGCATCGGGATGAAGGATCGTGAACCAGACACTCTGGACAAACGCCACACCAACAACCAGCAACGGAATGCGCCAGTCAATACGCTCTCCCTTGAATGCCTGGATGCCGGAATATTGCAAGCCATTGGCCGCCATCACCAATACGACTCCCAGTACGATCACCCATCCGCTGCTGGTGGGTGTCAGGTCTGCGAATGCGATGAAGCTCGCGAGGCTGTAGCATAGACTGGCCAGCGCCCACAACCGCACTCCGCGAATATTGCCGGCATGTAATCCCGCCAATGCCAGAAGCCCGGCAAGCAGCAGAGTCAGCATTGAGATCATTAACATCATGGTGCGAAGATCCAGGATCATTTCCTACCTCGTAAGCCATATCCGCGACATTATGCGGCAATTCAATATATCTCACTCAAAGTAACGCCCGCTTGAGGCCATTTTTCGTGACAGTGAGCTCGTTGGGTCTTCGTATGAGAAAGCTGCTACCAGCGCGATGGACGCCGGTATGGGCCCAAGGCGGAAACTCACCAGACAAGTAAGACTCTAATAGAGTCTAGATTTCGGCCCTACTCGCTCGGGTACGGCTGTGGGTTAAATGCTATGGGCATTCGCCCGGAAAAGGAGGCGAAGGATGAAAAATGGCTATGTTTCTGAATTCACGCTTTTCATGAACCAATACCTGGCAGAACATCCGCAAGTAGTCGAAGATCAGGAACGCGGATGGAACATATATTGGAATCGGAAAGTAGATCAGTCAGCGCTGGAAAAAGCCAGGCAAGATTACGTTCCAGACGACGGTTACGGGTTCCACCCGGCTTACTGGCATGTCAAGCCGCCCCCAGTGAAGGGCTCGTAGAGTCGCAAGGCGGGCCGTGACGCTCTGGCATGGGTTTGAGTTTGAGGTTGTGGTGTACGGCACGGACTAATCGAAGCGATCGTCTCGCACCTGCACCATGCCATCATTGATGCGGACCGGGGACGTTGCCACCGGCTCATACGCCGGCGGTGGCAGCGCAGCCTGTGCGCATGCATTTCGGCTAAAAATCAAAATCACCCGCGCATTACGAATATCTAAAAATTCAGTATTCCATGCATGCCGTCGAGGCGGTAATGCCGATGGTGCTTTGCATATTTGCACTTTCTGCATATCCTGACTGCGTCCTACCCTGAGCCGAACGATGCCATGCACCCTAACCCTGATAATGCCAGACTTACATTTTTAGTCCTCACCGAATGTGAGATGGTCTGGATTATCGCCATAGCGGCAGGGGTGGCGAGCGTCGCCTGGTTCGAGGCGTTCAAGTGTTTCGGACGACCCGTCTAAGCGATGCGCAGCAGCATACTTGCTTTCGTCGCGGGCGTATGGCTGCTGCAACAGCAGGCAGTGTTGCCCGATCTGGCTTGGGCGTGGGGCTTGCCGTTATTGGCTACGGCCTACTGGTTGCCGCGCCACCGGCTGCTGGGGTCAATACGCCGCGGGCTGTTGCTGGGTACCCTGTTTGGCGCCGGATTCCTGTTCGCCGCGGCAACCGCCGGGCAGCGTATGCAGGACGCGCTGCCGCTGGCGTGGGAAGGCATGGATATCACGCTTAGCGGCGTGGTGGCCAGCTTGCCTGTCAAGACCGAGCACGGCCAGCGCTTTGAATTCGATGTCGAGCAAGTCATCACCCCCGGCGCGCAGGTGCCGCGCCATATCCAGCTCAACACCTACACCACGGCCTTCAACGGTGCGCCGCTGCCCAATGCCCCCAGCGTGCATGCTGGCGAGCGCTGGCGCTTCACGGTGCGCCTGCGCCGTCCCCACGCTAACGCCAATCCGCATGTGTTCGACCTGGAGGCCTGGTTTCTGGAACGCAATCTGCGCGCTCTGGGCAGCGTGCGTGAGCGCTCGGATAACCAGCGTTTGCGTGTCTTCGTGACGCGCCCCGGCTATGCGGTGGAGGCAGTGCGCGAAGCCATCGCATTGCGCATCGACCGCGTGCTGGCTGGCGAGCCCTACGCCGGGGTGCTGAAGGCGCTGGTGATTGGCGACCAGTCCGCCATCCCGCCCGCGCAATGGGCGCTGTATCAGCGCACCGGCATAACCCATCTAATTTCCATCTCCGGTTTGCACGTGACCATGCTCTCCGGGCTGGCGTTTGCGCTGGCGTACTGGCTGTGGCGGCGCAGCGCGCGGCTGACTCTGCGGCTGCCGGCACGGCGCGCGGCAGTGCTGGCAGGGGCGTTCACGGCGCTGGTGTATGTGCTGCTGGCAGGATTTGCGGTGCCGGCGCAGCGCACGCTCTACATGCTGCTGGTAGTAGCCGTGGCATTGTGGTCGGGGCGCGTGATTGCGCCGACCCGCGTGTTGCTGTGGGCATTGCTGGTGGTCGTGCTGCTCGACCCGTGGGCGGTGCTGTCGGCGGGATTCTGGCTGTCTTTCGGCGCGGTCGCATTGCTGATGTACGCGGGCGTCGGTCGGCTCCACGATCGACGGCCCCATGCATGGTTCTTTGCGGCAACACGCGCACAGGTCGCGATCACGCTCGGAATGGTTCCGTTGATGCTCGCACTGTTCCAGCAGGTGTCGCTGGTATCGCCGATGGCG
>JANMKH010000165.1:0-3895 GCA_031371965.1 Sulfuriferula sp. | reverse complement strand
GCGCCAATAACGCGGACTCCACCCAGCCGAAGCCGATCCTTTCTTGCTCAAGACGCAGATTCCTGCATATTCGGTTGTCGCGCAAATCATCGTAGAGCGCCTTTTCCTCGGGGTTCAGCCTGGGCAGGTCGCGCAGCGTCTGTTGCTCTTCCTCAACCCATTGCGACTCGAACGCGAGCAAAGTGTCGCGGTCCATCAGAAACGACTCCACATGGTCGAACTGGCTGCGTAGCTGATCAAGGATCGCGAAGCCGTGGGTGTCGATGTCACCCCAGTAATGAACGCGGCAGCGCGCAAGCCATTCGGCCTTGCGCAACATCTCGAAACCGTATCCCGCCCCGAAGATGACCAGGCTGTCCCTGATCTGCGGAAAGGCGAGGAAGTTGATTTCGTTCTCGGTGATGAAAACTCGTGAGACTTTCGAGTCCAGCCGGGCAAAGCTCTCGCCATCGAGGGTGATGTCCTGTATACCGCCAATCGGCAATAGCGCGTGCGCTGGATCGAGAATGCGCAAGCGGATGCGCAGCGGTTTGTCACAAAACCCATAGCGCTTGGCGAATTGGCCCACGCCGGATGCTGTTAGGTCAATTACATCGGGCGGCAGGACGATATCCAGCAACTCGATGAGCACGCCGCGATGGGCTTCGATGAACTTGCTGTGCACGCCCGGAATGTCTACCTGCCTTAGGTACAAGCCAGGGCGTGGATGGGCTTGCAGCCAAGCGACGATTTCCAGCAGCCGGCTCCACTCGTCGGCCAGCTCTAGCGCGCGCATTGGTCGTTTAGGCAGCCAGTCCAGCAATTGCGTCTGGCGCTTGCGTGTCACGTCAATCAACGCAGTGAAACGGGCGGCATCCCGTTGCTTGCCGATGAGCGCCAAGGCATCTTCGACGCTATCGATCCATGCCTCCTGAGGCACAGCATTGGCGCCGAACACTCGGTGCTTGAATTCCCGCATCTCCATCCGGCAGTAGGGTATCACCCGAATTTCACCGATCCAGGCGCGCACTTCGTCGAAGCGGTCGGCCATCTCAGCCGACGTAGGTCCTTTGAGCACCAAACGCTTCGGGAATAGCGACTCGCCCGTGACAAGACTGGCCAGCAGTTCCCCCCGGCCCCACAGCTTTTGCACCTGGGCACGCAAGTCGACCGGCCTTGTCCAACTCACCCGGCCATCCTCGCCTTCTCCGCGCGGTATTCCTCGATTGTGAGATTGCGCAGCTTGGAGGCACGGCCTTCCTCGTTTTGGACAAACCCCACGCTGGAGACGAAAGGTTCGATGATGTGGATCTTCTGCAAGGGCGTGACGATCAGGAGTTGCAGATTGAGTTGGGCAAACAACCGCAGGCCATATTGCGCAGACTCGTCTGATCCGCGCCCGAAGGCTTCGTCGATCACCACGAACCGGAAAGTTCGGGAACGAACTGCGCCCCATTCAAGGCCGAACTGATAGGCCAGGCTCGCCGCCAGGATGGTGTAGGCCAGTTTCTCTTTTTGGCCTCCTGACTTGCCACCCGAGTCGGAATAATGCTCATGCTCGCTGTCGTCCTCGCGCCAGCGCTCGCTGGCGGCAAACACGAACCAGTTGCGCACATCGGTGACCTTGGCGGTCCAGCGACGGTCCTGCTCGGATAGTCCCTCGCGCCCGCGAAAGCGTTCGATGATGCGTTTGACCTGCAGGAACTTGGCCTCTGAGTACTGGGTGTCGTCGGAACCAGTCAGCGCTCCTTCGGTACAGGCGCGCAGTTCGGTCTGGAAGTCGCGGGTGTCGGCATCTGGCGTCAGCTGAGCTTCCAGCACGATGTAGCGGCCGGTATTGTAATCGATCTGGGTGAGCGACTCGTTGATGCGTGCGATGCGCTCCTTGATCGTCTCTCTCCACATGGCCAGTTGTGAGCTGAAGTTAGCCACCTCGCGGATGGTGTTCTCGTTCAGCAATTCCTTGAAGCGCGCTTCGAAGCGCGGCAGATCGTCGGCCTGGAGGTGGTCGAGCATGTTCCGGTATTCGAAAGCTGCTTCGATGCTGGCATCGAACTCTGCTGTCTCCAGCTTGAATTCTTCCTTGTACGCCGCCATCGCCTGGATGATCTTGTCGCGCAGGCGTTTGAGCTTCTGGTCTTCGGCATCGATCCTGGCCTGCAGCCAGTCGCGCATGTCGCGCTCGCGGTTGTCACAGGATTCGACCGTGAGTAGATGCTCGCCCAAGGCCTCGCCGCGCATGGCGTCAAGGCGCTCGAAAAAGGCGGAATGGCTCGCTTGCTCGGGAGTACCGACCAGCGTTATGGTCTGGTCGCGCAAACCTTCGGCGGCTTCGCGCTTGGCTTGGGTAGCCCCCAGTTCGCGGGATTTTTCCGCAAGCTTTGTCTCTGTGCCGGCAAGTTCATCACGAAGTGCGGTCAGCCGTTCGGTCAGTTGCTTCAACACATCGGAGGCCGACTCCAGCTTCTGCTTCTCGTCCGTCAGTTGAGCCACCTCCACGGCAAGCGACTGCCAGTCGATTTCTTGAAATTCGGTGAATGCGCGCAACTCACTCAAGGCTTCAAGCTGCTTCTGAGTTTCCTTTCGCCGTTCGCCCAGCTTGCCAATGCGGCCACCCAGCTCGCCCAGACTAGCCTCCAACTGCCTTGCTTTGGCTTCAAGCGTGGCGATTTTCGCCGTGTTGGTCCAGCCCAATACGTAGCGACTACGGTCATCCAGCCGGTGACGGTCATCTTTCTCGTGACGCTCGCCGGATGCTTTGATCTGGCCTGCCCGCGTGATAGCGCGGGTCTCACGGCGGAACTGTTCCTGTGTTGCGCAACAGGCCACGTCGAAACGGTGAGCCAGCTCGCGTTCCAGCCAATCGTAGAAAGGCGAGTCGGGCTTGATGGCTAGCTTGCGCGCCAGGGAATCCCGGTGCAGATTGGGCAGTTCACCCCGGGAACTCTGGCGTATCCGGAAATAGACCAAGCGTCCCCTGAGGTGTGTTCTATCGACCCAATCTGCTACTGCCGCATAATGCTCGTCCGGCACCAGAAGCGACAATCCGAAGTTGCGCAACAGCCGTTCGGCGGCACCTTCCCAGTCGCGCTCCTCGTCACGCACTTGCAGCAGTTCGCCGGCAAAGGGCATATCCCCTTCGGACAAATCGAGGGCTTTGCACAAGGCGGCGCGCATGGCCACCTGTTCAGCGGGGATGTTGCTACGCCGGGCTTTCAGGCTATTGATCTCGGCGGACAGCTCGTCGTGCTCCAGCTTGCCCTGACGCAAGCTCACGCCGTGCTCGGTCAGATCGTTTTGCAGACTGGCATCTTGTGCCCGCGCTGTTTCGGCCAAGGCCGAAAAACGCTGTCGCTGGCCAAGAAAGCCGGGCTCATCTCCGGATGGGCTTTCGCCGGCAGCGCGCACCAGTTCGGCGTAACGCTGTGCCTTGCGCTCACGTGCCTGGCGATCCTGGTTTTTCTTGTCTATTTGAACAGTAAGCCGTTCCAGGCGGTCGCCGCCGTTGTCGGCAATGCTGCGCTTGAGTTCATCCTCTTCAGTACGCTGCGCGTTACGGAATTCCCCGAGGCGCTTGACCTGGGTGTTTTGCCGCTCCCATTCATCGGCAAGGCTGGCGATACGTTTCTCCAGCAAGCCGAGTTTCATGTTCGCAAAATAGGGTCGCAGTGCCTCGCGGCAGGCACGCAGCTCATCTACTTGCGAAACCAGGGACGAATGTCGTCCGCAGTCGCTGACTAGAGGCGTGAGCAGTTCCACTTGCCGTTTGGCCTTCAGCACCGACTCGTGCGCCCGGTTCAGGTCATCGAAGTGGCCAATCAGGGCCGTAATGCGTGGGGCAACCTCAAAAGGTTCGAGCATGTGACTGCGGACGAAATCGGTCAGGTTACCCACCGACTTCATCGACACCGTTTGG
>JANMKH010000163.1:0-4143 GCA_031371965.1 Sulfuriferula sp. | reverse complement strand
CGCCATCGGCGTGGAGCAGATTCCAGCTAACTATGCGGGTGAAGCGATGGGGTTCACGCGTTAGCCACAAGGCGCCCGACTGGCTCTCCACCAATCCTGCAACGGCCTGGATGGCGCGCGTGCATAGCTGTTCGCCGGGATCACCTTGCGACAGGATGCGGGTGAAATTGAGCCATTCATCGCGATAGTCGTAGGTGTAACTAAAAAAATGCTTGCTCAAAAACACCCGCACTCGTGCCCGCAGTGTGCCGGAAAATAGAATGGACAGCAGGATCACGAACGCGCCGAACAGGAATGCCGCCTGCAGGATACTGCTCCATTCGCCGCCAAAGGTGCGGATGTAATAGCCTGCCCCCGCCATGATCAGCAGGTATACGCCTGCACCGAGCAGGGCTGCCGTATGGAAAAACAGTCGTCGCGATACGGTGACGCGCAGATCCCAGTTGGGATTACGTTTGGCGGAAATGGCGATCAGCGGCACTGACAATGCATTCACAATTCCGCGTCCAGCCCAGATTTCCGCGTCGATATGTTGAAACAGCATGGCGTCGGAGTATAGGTAAAAGTCATAGACAAGCATGCCGCCCAGACCAAAGCACAGGTATTTGATGCTCCAGCGATCCTCGCTGCGGGTACTGCGGAATAGCTGTTCTACCAATGCCATGCCAAGCACTGCCAGGATGACCCGGCTTACTGCACCGCCGAGTAGTGTATCCAGTATCGGTAGACCAATGAGGCCCGGAAAAATACCCAACGAATCTGCCACGATACGCATTATTAGCAGCGCACAGTATGCCAGCATGACATAGCCGGTCACGCGCAGCATGGACATGATTCTCGGTTGCATGCCCTGGCGCTGGCTCACCAGGTCGAGAAGGAAATACAGCCATGCGGCATCGCGCAACAGTTCGGTAATGGCGGTGAGCGAGGAGATATGCTGGCCATGGTAGGCATCCAGCGCTGCGAGTCCAGCCCACAATGCGCTTACCAGGCTGGCAGTCATGAACATGCCGGTGCGATTGGCTCCGCGCCTCGATATTGCCATCGCGCTCAGTGCTGCAAACGCAACCGATGCAAAACTGTAGCTGATCAGGGTGGCATTCATGTGGGCGACAGAAGCGGGTTACTGGCCTTTGCCCCAGAGCACAACCTGTACTGTCTGAAACAGGACCATCATGTCAAGGAACAGGGTGTGGTTTTTGACGTAGTACAAATCATATTGCAGCTTTTCCACCGCATCCTCGACGCTGGCCCCATACGCGTAGCACACCTGTGCCCAGCCAGTAATGCCGGGTTTGACGGTGTGACGGCTATTGTAATAGGGAATCTGCCGGGTCAATTCATCGACGAAATAGGGGCGTTCAGGTCGTGGGCCAACAAAGCTCATGTGTCCCATGAATACGTTAAATAGTTGCGGCAATTCATCCAGGCGTACGCGTCGAATAAAACGTCCGGTACGTGTGATGCGAACGTCATCCTTGTTCGCCCAGCGCGGCTTCCCGTCTTGTTCTGCATCGGAACGCATGCTGCGAAATTTCAAGATGGTGAATGGCTTGCCATGTTGGCCCACGCGTTCCTGACGATAGAGTATCGGGCCGCCGCTTTCCAGATAAATTGCCAGTGCAGTCAGCGCCATGGCGGGCAGTGAAATCAGCATGATAACCAGGCTCACCACCAGATCGAAGATGCGTTTGATGGTGTCGCGTGCGAGTCCCTGCTTGAAGCCTTCGGATAGGATGATCCAGCTGGCGTTAAGTGATTCCAGTTGCAGTTGACCATTTTCGCGCTCGAAGAATGATGATAGCTCTATGACATTGATGCCGCGCAGCTTGCATTCCAGTAGCTCGCTCACCGGCAGGCCGCCATCACGGCGGTCGCGTACCGCGATGACGATTTCATGGATATTGTATTTGGTGGCGATTTCGCCGAGGCTGGCGGTGTCATGCAATACGCGCGCATGCTCTACATAATGGTGGTTGCCCTGCAAGGGAAGATAACCCACTATTTGCAGGCTGCGGGCCGATGACATTGACTTGATCAGTTGATCCACCTTGGCGGCACGGCTGCCACTCCCCAGCACCAGGACACGTTTCTTGAAGGCGTCGAGATTAGACCATTTAACAAACGCAATGCGGGTAAGCGTTACACCGATCAGGGCAAACAGCAGAGAAAACAGGAATGCGCCGCGTCCCAGCAGCATGTCCGGGAACAAATAAAACAGCAGGCTCATGACCACGAAACCCATTGCGAAACTGGCAATCATGCGGACGGCTACGGCGCGTGCACCCGCCATCCATTCGCCGCTATACATGCCGAATACGGTCATGATCAACATCATCACCAGTGCAAACGAGCTGGCTTTGGGTAGTATCGGGCCGAGTGAAGAAGGCAGGTCGCCGCTGTTCTCGATGAAACGCACGGAGATGCCAAGATAGATCGACGCGACCATGACGGCAATGTCCAGCCCCATTATTAATATCAAATGGGCAGGTATGTAATGTCTAAAAAATCGAATCATGTCGTGCTTGTCACCTTCGGGTTGTCCCGTTTGTATTGTGAGGTGCCGATTATTTATTGGTTATATTATTTTCTCAGAATGGTTACGCAGGATACGTGCCAGTTGTAAAAAATGGTGAATTGTTTTGCCCAGCCACGGTGTTTAGGAAACCCAAATAATCCCCTTCGGGGCAAGAGTCTAGCGGTCTGGCGTCGTGATCTCAACTGTATGTCGGATTTTTTGACATACTGCGTAAAGGGACGCATGAATATAGCAGTGCCCAATATTGGGCTATTCAATGGCAGGTAAAGCGGGCGTTACGTCGTCTAACAGCGCCTGTACTTGTGACAATTTGGCGCGTTTGGGCGTACGACCGTCGGCTTGACCGCGAGGTACACTACGCAACTCGCCTTCAGGATAGATAGCGATTTCTACCTCTGCTGTATCCAGATTAAGTGTGAAACTGGGGATGTTTTTTGCCCCCCCTTGCCGATGTATCTGACGTTGACCCTGTTTGAAGGGGATGTTGCGATGCATTAGATACAGCTCGAATTCTTTTTCGTTGTCGGTAAAGAGCTGCAGATTGATATCGGAGTGCGGTCCGGCCGTACCATTGAGCACTGAACCGGTTAAATAGGGGTGGTAGTCGGTGAACATGCGCATAGTATCCAGCGCGATTTCGCGCAACTCCCGCAATCGCACCGGGTGTGATTCGCTTTGGTAGAGCGATTGATATGATTTGAGCGCCAACTCGATTTCCTGATTGCCAGGCAAGTTGTACCCATCTTCCACGCCCAGCTGGCGCGCAGCCTTGCGTTTGGCCAACCCGTAATCCTGAATGCCGTGCTCGGCCATCAATTGCGCAGCAAGTTGCGCTACGCGTTCGCGCAGCTGATTGCGTCGGCTATTCATGGTGCTTAAAACACCGGGCTGGAGTCGGGTTGTGGGGTGTCCGGTGTAGCAGGTACCGCCTCTGGTATGGCAGGCGCGGTGGTAAGCACTGGTACGGTCTCCTGATAAAAATATTCGTTGTAGCCTGCCTCGCCGTTAGCGACTGGCAGACCTGTGAGTGGATTGATGGTGGCTGTGACAATGCCATTGGGCACGGCGTAGCCGGTTTGTGGGACATCACGCAATACCGTTCCCATGTATTTCATCCAGATCGGCAATGCGGCCTGGGCCCCGGTTTCACCTCTACCCAGCGTTCGCGGTTGGTCAAAGCCGATCCAGGCAACGCCCACTACACTGGGTTGGTAGCCGCTAAACCATGCATCGAACTGGTCGTTGGTGGTGCCTGTTTTACCAGCCAGATCGGTACGTCCCAGCTGCATGGCGCGTGCTGCGGTGCCACGCCGCACCACACTCTGCATCAGGCTGGTCATGATAAACGCGTTGCGCGGGTCGATCACCTGGCGCGGTTTTTCCGGCAGGGTCTGGCTTAGGATGCGCCCTTGCTGATCCACAACGCGGGAAATCAGATAGGGTGTGGCTAACTGGCCACCATGGGCAAACGCGGTATAGCCCGTCGCCATCTGCATCGGCGTGACCGAACCGGCACCGAGTGCCAGGGTGAGATAAGGTGGCTGGCGCGCAGGGTCGAAACCAAAACGTTTTGTGTAGTCGCGCGCGTAATTAGGACCGATCGC
>JANMKH010000154.1:0-5725 GCA_031371965.1 Sulfuriferula sp. | reverse complement strand
AGCCGGGTGTAGAAGCGGCTGATATAGGCCAGAAAAGCGGTCAGCACACCCACCGTGATCTGATTGGTGGAAACCTGCCAGATGCCAAACGCCCACACTACCAGCAGCCCTATTTCGGTCAACAGCGTCACGGTGGGCGAGAACAGCGACCAGATCTTGTTGATGCGATCGTTGACGACCAGGTTGTGTTTGTTCGCTTCACGGAACCGTACCGCCTCGCGCCGCTCCTGGGCGAAGGCCTTGACCACGCGTATGCCGGGGATGGTGTCGGCGAGAATGTTGGTGACTTCGGACCAGACCCTGTCGATTTTCTCGAAACCGGTGCGCAGCCTGTCGCGCACTACATGGATCATCCACGCGATGAACGGCAGCGGCAGCAGTGTCACCAACGCCAGCCACGGGTTGATCGAAACCAGAATCGCCGTGGTCATGATGATCATCAGGATGTCGGTGGCGAAATCCAGCAGGTGCAGCGACAGGAATACGCAGATACGGTCGGTCTCCGAACCGATGCGCGCCATCAGGTCGCCGGTACGCTTGGCGCCGAAGTATTCCAGCGAGAGTTGCATCAGGTGTTCGTAGGTAGTGGTGCGCAGATCGGCCCCGATGCGTTCGCTGACCCGCGCCAGGATATAGGTGCGTGCCCAGCCCAACCCCCAGGCGAGCAGCGCGGAACCGAACAGTCCAGCCAGGTAGAGTGCGACCAGATGCACATCGATATGGGCACCGTTCTGGTAAGGAATCAGCACGTTGTCCATCAACGGCATGGTGAGATATGGCGGCACCAGTGTGGCTGCGGTAGATGCGAGCGCCAGCAGAAAACCTGCCAGTAATGAAATCCGGTAAGGTTTGGCAAAGCGCCATAGCCGGAACAGCGTCCAGGTCGACGGCGGCACATGCGTGGCTTTGGCACAGAGGGCACACTCATCCTGGCCCGGCTCAAGTGCTGCCTTGCAGTTCGGGCAAAGCGCCACCGCTTCACGCTCGACCGGCTGGCCGGAAACCTGGCTGGCAAGCTGCCGTTCAAACTCGGCGATCACGCGCAGCGCCGCCACATTGCGTCCCAGCGTATAGCGCCAGCCCGCCAGACGCGCCTGATCATCACGCAACTCAAGCGTACCAACCCCGGCATGGTCATGATGAGCGAGTTTCAGCCCGGCATGAAAAGTCCAGCTATCCCATGTCTCCTCACTAATGGTCCTGGCCAGAACCCGCTGGCTGGTGATGACCACCAGACCTTGCGAAAACCGTAGGCGGGTATCGAGATCAAGCTCTACCCATGCCAGAATATTTTCCGTGTCAGTCAGCGTAGAGGTTATATCGCCAAGCCAGAAATCAGGCAGGGTAGAATGCGCGGAAGTCACGTTCAGGGATCGGCTTGTCATCGTAAAAGTACACTGGAACGTTAATCGCGGTTGTGAAGTCAGTACGCCGGGCGAACGTAATGTAAACCGTGCTTTTTTTGGGCTGTCGCTGGTTACCGGCACAGCGCTGCACTACACGCACGCGCTCGGTTGACGGCATGTTTCGTCGAGCAAAATGCAATAAACGTTTAAACTATTAAAATTCCAGACGCAGCAATGACCTTAGGGCTTGCTAGTGCTGAAACCATAAATTATATCCTAGCCCAGAGAATAAACTGGCGGGACTCACGCAGATATATGCCGAGTTCCGCCATGCTACCCGGACATGAAAAACAAAGACATTCAGTTCCTGCGCATCATGCATCTGTCCGGCCCGAATATCTGGACCTATCGCCCGGTACTGGAGGCATGGGTCGACATTGGCGACCTCGAAGACTGCCCTTCCAACACCATTCCAGGTTTTTACGAACGGCTCACGGCGTGGCTGCCCGGCCTGATTGAACACCGCTGCGGCGTGGGCGAACGCGGCGGCTTTCTGCAACGTCTGCGCGAGGGCACCTGGCCGGCCCACATTCTGGAGCATGTCACGCTGGAGTTTCAGAACCTGGCAGGAATGAAAGTCGGCTTCGGCAAGGCGCGCGAAACTTCAGTACGCGGCATATACAAAGTCGCCGTGCGTACCCGCAACGAACAGGTGGGCCGCGCCTGCCTGCATGACGCACGCGACTTGCTGATGGCAGCCATCGAAGACCGCCCTTTCGATATGACGGCCACAACCGAACGACTACGCAATATGGCCGACAATCTCTGCCTCGGCCCCAGTACCGCCTGTATCGTCGATGCAGCTACGGAGTGCCACATTCCCTTTATCCGCCTGACCGACGGCAATCTTGTGCAGCTCGGTTACGGCGCACGCCAGCGCCGTATCTGGACCGCCGAAACCGACCAGACTGCCGCCATTGCCGAATCGATCGCGAGCGACAAGGATCTGACCAAAAGCCTGTTGCATGCCTGCGGCGTACCGGTACCCGAGGGCCGCATCGTCGACAGTCCACAAGACGCCTGGGACGCGGCCGAGGACATCGGCCTGCCGGTGGTGGTCAAGCCGGTCGATGCCAATCACAGCCGCGGCGTGTCGCTCGATCTGATGACGCAGACGCATGTCGAAGCAGCCTATGCAGTCGCCCGGGCGGAAAGCCGCAAAGTGATTGTCGAGCGCTACATACCTGGCCACGAACACCGTTTGCTGGTGGTGGGAGGACGTGTCGTCGCAGCGGCACGGGGTGAAGTTGCATGCGTAACAGGCGACGGCCGCTCGACCATCAGCGAACTCATCAACACTCAGTTGAATATCGATCCGCGCCGCGGTACCACCGAAGACTATCCCCTCAACGTGGTACTGATAGACGAGGAACCTGCGATTCGCCTGGAACTGACACGGCAGGGATTCAATCCGGAATCAATCCCGGCGCTAGGCCAGGAAGTACTGATTCAACGTAACGGCAACGTTGCCATCGATGTCACGGACACGGTTCATCCGGAGGTATGCGCGATGGCTACCCTCGCAGCCCGTATCGTCGGTCTGGATGTGGCCGGCGTTGATCTGGTGGCCGAGGATATTACGCGTCCGCTGGAGCCACAGCGCGGCGCGATCGTTGAAGTGAATGCCGGCCCCGGCCTGCTGATGCACATCAAACCCGCACAAGGCGAACCGCGTCTGGTCGGCCGTGCCATCGTCGACCACCTGATCCCGCAGTCGGAAAACGGCCGCATCCCGGTTATCGGAATCAGCGGCAACAATGGAACGCTGGTTGCGCAACTGGTGGCGTCACTGCTGCATCTCTCCGGGCGATATGTCGGACTTGCTTGCAGCGATGGTCTGTACATGAATCAGCGCCAGGTCGAGCGTGGTGATTGCACCACCTGGCAAGCCGGCCAACGCTTGCTCATGAACCGCGCGGTGGAGGCTGCGGTATTCGAGCACCCGGCAGCCGCCATCCTGGGCGAGGGACTGGCCTACGACCGTTGCCAGGTAGGGGTGGTGACCGACGTCAGCGGTGCCGACGCGCTCGGCGAGTTCTACATCAATGAACCGGACCAGCTCTACAACGTGTTGCGTACACAGATGGATGTGGTGCTGTCCGACGGCGTCGCCGTGCTCAACGCCGACGATGCATTGGTGGTGAAGATGGCGTCATTGTGTGATGGCGCGATTATTTTCTTCGGACTCGATCCTCAATCTCCCATCATCATCGAACACCGGGCAAAAGGCGGTCGGACACTGTTTGTACGGGATGGAAAAATTATCCTGGCGAGTGGCGCGAAAGAAGTTGTTTTTGTCCAGCTATCTGCGTTGCCGCTAACCAGATCGGGGCAGCCGGGCCATCATACAACCAGCCTGCTAGCAGCCATTGGCGCTGCCTGGGCACTCGACATCGCACCGGAATTGATTCACGCCGGAATTGAAACCTATGAATCAGGCCGGTCTGCCCATCCTCTTTTCGGGCACGCCACGCGAGATTATTAAGCGACGTTGATAAACGTCCATAAAAACCAAAGGAACACCGGTCCATGGAAGTCACACGCATCCGCGCACTGCGCGGCCCCAATTTGTGGAGCAGACACACCAGCCTCGAAGCGCTGGTGCGATGCTCGGCCGAAGAGTGCCACGTCACCCGGATGTCGGGCCTGGAATCGCGGCTGCGAGCACGTTTCCCGGAAATCGGCGCACTGCGTTCCATTGGCGACGAAGGGGAAATTTCTATCGCGCATGCCCTTGCTTTCGCCGTCCTCGGCTTGCAGGCACAGGCAGGCTGCCCGGTCACCTTCATGCATATCGCGCAAACAGTAGAATCCAGACTCTATCAGGTTGTCGTTGAATACACGGAAGAAACCGTTGGCAGGCTTGCCTTCGAACTCGGCGAGGCGCTGTGTCGCGCTGCCGCAGAAAACCAGCCATTCGATCTGGATGCCGCCCTCGCCCGGCTGCATGAACTGGACGAAGATGTTCGCCTCGGACCCAGCACCGCTGCCATTGTTCAGGCCGCGGTCACGCGCGGCATTCCCTATCGGCGTCTGACCGACGGCAGCCTGGTGCAGTTCGGCTGGGGCAGCCGTCAGCGCCGCATCCAGGCTGCCGAAACCGATCGCAGCAGCGCCATTGCCGAGTCCATCGCGCAAGATAAGGAGCTCACCAAAAAACTGCTGCAGGCTGCTGGCGTTCCGGTACCTGTTGGTCGCTCCGTATCGGATAAAGACGATGCCTGGGCAGCCGCCTGCGAAATCGGACTGCCGGTGGTGGTCAAACCGCGCGACGGTAATCAGGGCAAAGGAGTGACCGTAAACATCATTGCCCGTAATCATCTCGATATCGCCTACGCAGCAGCGGCTGAAATCAGCAGCGAAGTGATGGTGGAACGCTTCATCCCCGGCCATGATCATCGTCTGTTCGTGGTTGGCAAACACGTCATTGCAGCAGCGCGGCGCGAACCCCCGCATGTTATCGGCGACGGCATCCATAGTGTGCGAGCACTCGTGGATCAGATCAACAGCGATCCGCGCCGCAGCGAAGGGCATGCGACCTCACTGAGCAGGATCCACCTTGATGACATCGCGGTGGCACGCCTGGCAGTTCAGGGCATGAATCCAGATTCGGTACCCAGCAAAGGAGAGCACGTCACCCTGCGCAATAATGCCAACCTGAGCACCGGGGGTACCGCTACCGATGTCACCGACGACGTGCATCCGGAAGTCGCGGCCCGTGCTGTGGAGGCTGCGCAAATGATCGGGCTCGATATCTGCGGTGTGGATGTGGTGTGTGAAAACGTGCACAAGCCCCTCGAAGAACAAGGCGGCGGCATTGTCGAAGTCAACGCTGCGCCCGGTCTGCGCATGCACCTCAATCCTTCCTTCGGCAAGGGACGCCCGGTCGGCGAAGCCATTATCTCGGCAATCTTCGCCGACGGCGACAACGGCCGTATTCCACTGGTGGCAGTGGCCGGAACCAACGGCAAGACCACCACGGTGCGCCTGATTGCCCACATGCTTACCCTCAGCGGCAAGCGCGTGGGGATGACCAATTCCGATGGCGTCTACATCGAGCGGCGGCGCATCGACAGCGGCGATTGCAGCGGCCCGAAAAGCGCCCGTAACGTGCTGCTTCATCCCGACGTCGATGCCGCGGTGTTCGAAACCGCGCGCGGCGGCATACTGCGCGAAGGGCTGGCATTTGACCACTGCGATGTCGCGGTGGTGACGAATATCGGCATGGGCGATCATCTCGGCCTCAACTACATCACCACGGTGGCAGACCTGGCTGTGGTCAAGCGCGTTATTGTCCAGAACGTCGCACCGAATGGCAC
>JANMKH010000139.1:0-8536 GCA_031371965.1 Sulfuriferula sp. | reverse complement strand
CCGGTGGCGTGATGGCGATTCTGGGTCAGCTTGACCGCGCCGGGCTGTTGCATCGTGACCAGCCCACGGTGCACAGCAAGACCATGGCCGAGGCGCTGGAAAAATACGATATATCGCGTACCGAAGATGCGGCAGTACGCCAGTTTTATCGTGCCGGTCCGGGTGGTGTGCCTACGCAGGTGGCGTTCAGCCAGGACAAGCGCTGGCCTGATCTCGACCTGGACCGCGCTGCGGGCTGCATCCGCGACAAGGAACATGCCTACTCCCAGGATGGCGGCCTGGCGGTTTTGCACGGAAATCTGGCGCTGGATGGGTGCATCGTCAAAACGGCCGGTGTGGATGAAAGCATACTTAAATTTTCCGGCCCGGCGCGAATTTTTGAATCCCAGGATGCGGCCGTGGAAGCGGTGCTTGCCGACCAAGTCCAGGCGGGCGATGTGGTGCTGATCCGTTATGAAGGCCCCAAGGGCGGCCCGGGGATGCAGGAAATGCTTTATCCGACTTCCTACATCAAATCCAAGGGTCTCGGCAAAGTCTGTGCGTTGATTACCGATGGACGATTTTCGGGTGGCACCTCTGGCTTGAGCATCGGTCACGTATCACCCGAGGCAGCAGAGGGAGGCAGCATCGGTCTGGTCGAGGAGGGTGACAGCATCGAAATCGACATTCCCAATCGCAGCATCCACCTGGCCGTGAGCGACGCTGAACTGGCGCGCCGCCGTACTGCCATGCATGCCAAAGGCGACCAGGCATGGCAGCCGGTAAAACGTGAGAGGTTCGTGTCCGTGGCGCTGCGTGCTTATGCAGCATTGACCACGAGTGCCGCTACCGGCGCGGTGCGCGATGTGACCCAGGTGGAACGGCGTAACCGCAGCGATGTGGAATAAGTTTTTATGAAAACCATTCTGATTGCCAATCCCAAGGGCGGCAGCGGCAAAACGACGCTGGTGACCAATATTGCCGGCTATCTGGCTGCAGCCGGTCAAGCGGTGCGCTTGCTGGATATGGATCGCCAGCAGTCGGCCAGTGGCTGGCTGGCGTTGCGACCCGAAACATTGCCACTTATCACGCTATTTTCGGATAAGGCTGTCAACAATGCAGCGCACGAAGGCTGGCTGGTGATTGATTCGCCTGCTGGCCTGCATGGAAAAAATCTTGAACGGGCGCTGAAACTGGTGGATCGGGTGGTCGTGCCCATCGCGCCTTCGCTGTTCGACATGAGCGCCAGCCAGGACTTTCTGGATGTGCTGCAAACCGAAAAAGCGATACGCAAAGGCAAGATCTTTGTCGGCGTGGTAGGCATGCGCATGGCGCCGCGTACGCTCGCAGCTGCTGCCCTCGAGCAATTCCTGCAGGAATTGGATATGCCGATACTGGCCTATCTGCGCGAAGCCCAGTTGTACGTGAACGCCGCCTTTGAGGGGAAATCACTGTTTGATCTGCCGCCTTATCTGGCTGATCGCGAGCTTGAACAATGACAGTATCTGTTGTCATGGCTGGACGCCTGAGATTCATTGCAGGCGGGCTCTGGTAGATTTTACAAGTCCTGATACAGCAAATTGTACGGCTTGTGGGTTAGCTCATTTCGGGTAGTATTACATCACTGGCAGCAAATTCAGACAGTCTTTTAATCAAATGAGGAGAACATAATATGAAGGCATGGATGGGCATTGTTACCGCCTCGATCATTGCGCTGGGCGCAGGTTCAGCAGCTGCGGCAGATTCAGGTTTGTCTCTCGCGCAGAAAAACGCCTGTATGAGCTGTCATGCAGTGGACAAAAAAATTGTCGGTCCAGCTTATAAAGATGTTGCCGCTAAATACAAAGGCGACAAGGGTGCTGAGGCCGGGCTGATCGAGAAGGTCAAGCGCGGCGGAGCGGGCGTATGGGGTCAGGTACCGATGCCGCCTAACCCGCAAGTCAAGGATGCAGATTTGAAAACGATTGTGAGCTGGATACTCAGTCTCTAAGCAGGATATAAGCGTCATCCGAGCCGGCTCTTGTAGTCGGCTTTTTTACGTCTGCAAGCCGTTCTGCGAGATGCGCCCTGGTCCCATTGCGTTCACGGGTTTTAGCGTTTGTGGTATAAGTTAAAGAAAATTTTGTAACGGAGAACGCGTTGAAACCCATCGTAAATGCATTACTGGTTGCGGCAATGGCTGCATTGGCACTGGGCGGTTGTGGCAAACATGACGGCGCTGCCTCTAACATCATCAAGATTGGTTCGGTGTCGCCGCTTACCGGACCGCAGGCGCATCTGGGCAAGGACAACGAAAATGGCGCACGCTTGGCTGTGGATGAAATCAATGCTGCCGGTCTCACTCTGGGCGGCAAGAAAATGCACATTGACCTGTTGAGCGAGGACGACCAGGCCGATCCAAAGACCGCCACGACCGTCGCGCAAAAGTTGGTGGATAGTGGCGTTGTCGGCGTTATCGGCCACCTCAATTCCGGTTCTACCATTCCGGCATCGACTATTTATCACGCCGCCGGCATCCCGCAGATATCGCCTTCCGCTACAGCCATTGCGTATACCGCACAAGGCTACAACACTGCGTTTCGCGTGATGACTAACGACAAACAGCAGGGTCATGTGCTGGGTCAGTTTGCGGTTAATAAACTTGGCGCCAAAAAAATCGCCGTGATTGATGATCGCACTGCCTATGGTCAGGGGCTGGCAGATGAATTTGCCAAGGCCGCCGAGGCGGCCGGTGCGGAAATTGTCGCGCGCGAATACACCACCGATAAATCTACCGATTTCATGGCTATCCTCACCTCGATCAAATCCAAATCTCCCGATCTGGTGTTCTTCGCAGGTATGGATCCGCAAGCAGGTCCAATGGCCAGGCAAATGAGGCAGCTGGGATTGAAGACGCAACTGTTAGGTGGCGATGGCATGCAGACACCCGAATTCATCAAACTGGCGGGTGCAGACGCCGAAGGCGCAATAGCTTCCAATCCTGGCCTGACGCTGGATTCCATGCCCGGCGGCAAGGCCTTCAAGGAAAAATTCACCGAGCGCTTTGGACCGATTCAGAACTACGCCCCTTATGCCTACGATGCTGTGTATGTCATGGTAGAAGCCATGAAACGTGCTGATTCATCGGATCCGGCCAAATACTTGCCAGAGCTTGCCAAAACCGATTACCAGGGCGTGACCGGGAAAATTCGCTTTGACAGCAAAGGTGATGTGAGTGGCGGTGCGGTGACGCTATACCAGGTCAAGAATGGTGCCTGGCATCCGCTGGAAACCGTATTCAGCGGCAAGTAAGCAGTTTTCTCCAGCGCGCAGTATGGATATTTTTGTTCAGCAGTTGATCAATGGCTTGGTGCTGGGCAGCGTGTACGCGCTGGTGGCATTGGGCTACACCATGGTTTACGGCATCCTTGAGTTGATCAACTTTGCCCACGGCGAAGTGACCATGATTGGCGCCATGGTTGCATTATCGGTGATCTCGGCGCTGGTTGGTAGCGGGGTGGAATTGCCCGGCGTGGTGATCGCTTTGCTTGGCTTATTGGCGGCGATCCCGGCGTGCATGGCGCTGGGCTTTACCATCGAGCGATTGGCTTACCGGCCCTTGCGCAATGCCCCGCGTCTGGCACCGTTGATTACTGCAATCGGGGTATCCATCGTGTTACAGAATCTCGCCATGCTGATCTGGGGACGGCAGTACATATCCTTTCCCCCTATCCTGCCGCAAGGCCGCCATCAATTGCTGGGCGCCAGCATCACCGATGTCCAAATCGTCATTCTGATTACTTCCGTCGTGCTGATGCTGGGGCTTACCATCTTGGTAAAAAGAACCCGTCTGGGGCGTGCCATGCGCGCCACCGCGCAATCGCCCCAGATAGCCGGCCTGATGGGAGTGAATGCCAATACCGTGATCTCGCTCACCTTTGTGATGGGCTCGGCACTGGCTGCGGTGGCAGGCGTAATGGTGAGCGCCTACTATGGCCTGGCACACTATTACATGGGATTTTTGCTGGGGCTGAAGGCGTTTTCTGCAGCGGTGCTGGGAGGTATCGGCAATCTGGCAGGCGCCATGCTGGGCGGCCTGTTGCTGGGCGTGATCGAAAGTCTGGGCGCAGGTTATATCGGCGACTTCACTGGCGGTTTTCTGGGGAGTAATTACCAGGATGTGTTCGCCTTTTTCGTGTTGATTCTGGTGTTGCTGTTCAGGCCATCCGGCCTGCTGGGTGAGCGTGTCGGCGAGCGCGCCTAAGCCTATGTTACGCAGCAAGCGTCAGGCCTGGCTAACCTTTGTTGCGCTGGGGCTGATGCTGGTCCTGCTGCCGTTCGTGGTGGATTTTGGGCTGGGGCGTTCATGGGTGCGCATCATGGATCTGGCATTGCTGTATGTAATGCTGGCCCTTGGACTGAATATTGTGGTGGGTTACGCCGGGCTGCTCGACCTCGGCTACATTGCATTCTATGCGGTGGGTGCGTATTGCTACGCCTTGCTGGCCTCGCCGCAATTTGGCTTGCACTTACCGTTCTGGGCGGTGCTGCCTATTGGTGCGGCCGTTGCCGGCTTATTTGGCGTGCTGCTGGGTGCCCCCACGCTGCGTCTGCGTGGCGATTATCTGGCCATTGTGACGCTTGGTTTTGGCGAAATCGTACGCATTTTTCTGAACAATCTCAACGCCCCGGTGAATATCACCAATGGCCCGCAGGGCATTAACCAGATCGATCCGGTGAGCCTGTGGGGCGTGTCATTGGGTAAAACCCATCAGCTGTTCGGAATCACCCTGTCTGCGCCGCACCAGTATTATTACCTGTTTTTGCTGCTTACCCTGCTGGTGGTATTTGTTTCCCTGCGCCTGCAGGATTCCCGTATTGGCCGCGCCTGGGCGGCGATCCGCGAAGACGAAGTGGCTGCCGAAGCGATGGGCATCAACGTGCGCAATATCAAGCTGCTGGCGTTTGCCATGGGCGCCACTTTCGGCGGTCTGGCAGGTGGGCTGTTCGCTGGCTTCCAGGGTTTCATCAGCCCGGAGAGCTTTAATCTGATGGAATCAATCATGATTCTGTGCATGATCGTGCTGGGCGGCATGGGTAATATTCCCGGCGTGATTCTGGGCGCGCTGTTGCTCACCGTACTGCCAGAAGCATTGCGTTATACCGGTGATATGCAACGCGCCTGGCTCGGGCATGTGGTGGTGGACCCCTCTGATTTGCGCATGTTGCTGTTCGGCATGGCCCTGATTCTGGTCATGCTGTTTCGTCCAGCTGGGTTGTTGCCGTCACGCCAGCGCAAACGCGAACTGATTGCCGAGGATGATATCGCGGTGCAGGAACAGGCCAGTGTCTATGATGCAAAGCGCTAATTGACGATGGCCGAACTCATCCAGCTAGAGCAAATCAGCAAGCATTTTGGCGGGATTCACGCGCTCAAAAAGGTCTCGCTGCAAGTGCACGAAGGCGAAATACTCGGATTGATTGGCCCCAACGGCGCGGGTAAAACCACGCTGTTCAATATCCTCACCGGGCTGTATACCCCCAGTAGCGGTAATATCGAATTCAAAAACTGCTCCATGCTGGGTATGAAACCGCACCAGGTGCTCAAGCAGGGGATAGCACGTACCTTCCAGAATATCCGCCTGTTCGCCAACATGAGCGCGTTGGAAAATGTCATGGTGGGGCGCCATGCGCGCACCCGTGCAAGCGTGATTGGAGCGGTATTGCGCAACGCCGCCACGCGTGAGGAGGAAGCAGCCATTGGTGCGCGTGCACATGAGTTGCTGGAATGGGTGGGTATTGCCGGTCATGCGTATGCGCTGGCCAAGCATTTGTCATATGGCGATCAGCGTCGCCTGGAAATTGCCCGTGCGCTGGCCACCGACCCTCTAGTGCTGGCGCTGGACGAACCGGCGGCGGGCATGAATTCGGTAGAGCGCGACACACTCAAGCAACTGATCCGCCGCATGCGCGACCAGCTGGGTTTGACAGTGTTGGTGATCGAGCATGATGTGAAGCTGATGATGAGCCTGTGCGAGCGGATAGCCGTACTCGATTTTGGCGAGCTGATCGCGCAAGGTACACCAGACGAGGTACGTCACGACCAACGTGTGATCGCCGCCTATCTCGGCGGAGGGGCCAAGTGAGCCTGTTATCAGTTGAAAACCTGGCAGTTTCCTACGGCAACATCAAGGCGGTGCGTGGCGTCAGCCTGAAGGTGGAAGAGGGCGAACGGATATGCCTGATCGGTGCTAACGGTGCAGGTAAAACCACTTTGCTCAAAGCGATCGTAGGGATGTTGCCACCAGCCAAAGGGGTCGTGCATTTCGCCGGACAGTCCATCACCCATAAACCCTCGTTTCAGATCGTACGTTTAGGGTTGGCTATGGTGCCGGAAGGCCGCGGCATTTTTTCGCGCCTTACGGTGGCAGAAAATCTGGCCATGGGTGCCTATGCCAGACGCGACGCCGCCGCCGTGCGTCAGGAAACCGATGCCTTGTATCAGCGTTTCGAACGCTTGGGCGAACGCCGTAACCAGCCTGCCGGGCAGCTCTCCGGCGGCGAACAGCAAATGCTGGCGATCGGCCGCGCGCTGTTGTCGCGTCCGCGCCTGTTGCTGCTGGACGAGCCCAGCATGGGGCTGGCGCCGATGATGGTGGAAAAGATATTCGACACCTTGCGCGATATTGCTGCGCGCGGCGTCAGTATTTTCCTGGTCGAGCAAAATGCCCGTCTCGCTCTGGAAAGCTGTGATCGCGGCTATATCATGGCCAGTGGAAATATCACCGGCGCAGGTGCGGCGGCTGCGCTGATGGATGATCCTGCGGTGCAGGAAGCGTATTTCGGCGCCTGAAGCGATATAACCCTTGCTCAGTCAGTACAGCATCGAGCGGCACATCCCACGGGTCGTGTGGCAGCTCGCCGTTGATACGCTGGCACTCGAACGCCACGCCCACCAGAAAAGGTTTGCGCCACACTTGCCGGCGTCGCAGATAGGCCAGAGTCGTGTCGTAGAAACCGCCCCCCATGCCGATGCGATTGCCGCTGTCGTCGAATCCCACCAGCGGCATAAACAGCAAATCCAGCTGGCGTGCATGCAACTGCTGAGTGGTAGTGTTTTCCGGAATGCCAAAACGGTTGGCTACCCATGTTTGCCCCGCTTGCAGGCGATTGAACCACAGCATCCTGCCGCGTCCGCATGACAACATCGGCAAATAGCATGCGCGTTTTAGCATCAGGGCGCGGTTGATCAACGGCAGGGTGCTGATTTCCGCGCCGTGGGCGAGATAAATGCCGATGCGCTGATAGCGGCTCAGCAAGCCATGGCGCAGGGCATTGCGCGTCAAACTGACGCCAGCGCGGCGACGCTCGGCGCGGCCGATAGTGGCGCGGCGCTGGCGCAGAGATTTACGCAGTTCGGATTTGTTCATGAGGGGGGTGCTCCCCGCGATGCAGTCTGGACGCTATCTTGAACCTGCGGTTCAAGGGG
Organism: Sulfuriferula sp.; assembly: GCA_031371965.1. GTDB lineage: Bacteria > Pseudomonadota > Gammaproteobacteria > Burkholderiales > Sulfuriferulaceae > Sulfuriferula. Next base: position 1,089 of record JANMKH010000139.1, on the reverse strand, counting down.
TCGCAGCGCAAGTACTTTAGGCACATTAACGTGTAACGCGCACACCGGTACCAAAATGTAGCCGCAACCAGATCAAATTTATTGGTTCAAAGAATTCGCGGCCAGAGCAACATCGCAGAGAGCATTAACTGGATTCTGGAGAAATGAACAGCTCGTTTTGATCGGCCATCGCTTTGTCCAGCAACGCTTCCATGGAATTCATTCTACGCTTGATGGCAGTGATGTCAAAACCCTTGTCCTGTCTTGAGGAAAGTAACTCGTAGGCGATATTCAGTGCTGCCATGACGGCAATCCGTTCAACTCCGATGACCTTGCCCTGCTCGCGTATTTCACGCATTTTCTTGTCCAGATAATCCGCGGCGGAGAGTAAAGCCTCCTGCTCGTCAGCCGGGCAGGCGACCCGAAATTCACGCCCCAGGATATTGATATCCATACCTTTGCTATCGCGACTCATGCTTCACCTTCGGGAATTTTTTCCAGCAAAGTTTCGATACGGGCGCGTGCCTGCGTCATGCGCTCTGCAAGCAGCTTTTTTTCGCCGGTTGCCGCAGCAATTTGCTGGCGCAGCTTCTGGTTCTCCGTGCGCAGATTCTGGCACAATTGAGCCATCTGCTGAATTTTGGACTCGAGGGCGTTCAGTTCACTTTCCATACGGACACTATAATTTGGAAAATTCAGCTGCGTCAACAGTTAACCGAACTAACCGAAAGTAATTTTTAAACAAATGAGCGATACCAGCCAATTTGTCGACCCCAACGCGGACTTCGACGAAAACAATCCTCTGCGTGGTGATGCGGTGCATTATCCAGGCAATACCAAACGTGGCAAAGCATGCGAACTGGTGGACAACACGGGTTGTGCGCTTGCTCCGGATGAATGCCGGGATATCCTCGCCAGCCTGATCGAAAATGACTTGTTCGGTTTTCATCCCTTTTCTGCCAATGGCGGTGCAACCATCAGCCTGGAGCGGCGCGAGTCCACCCATGTACAAGTGGGCGATGATCTATATCGTTTGATCGTGTTCCGTTATCAGGCGCGCATCGAAAATTTCTGATGGCTTATCTGCTTGATTACATCAAGTCGCGCTGG
>JANMKH010000131.1:0-3528 GCA_031371965.1 Sulfuriferula sp. | reverse complement strand
CGAGGTGGTGTTGATCTGATTGGACAGATCGCGGAAATAATTATTGTCCGAGACCCGTTCATAATGCAGATGGCCGCTCCAGCCCGGGGCGAAATTCTGGTCGTGGTTGACGAGCACGCTCCAGCGATTGGTATTGGTGATCTGGTCAGCCAGAAATTCACCGTTGAGCAGGCCACGATAACTTTCACCCAGATAACGGAACTCTCCGCCCATCTGCAGCCCGCGTTTGCTCATGATGCGCGGACTGATGGTGGCGTCGTAATTCGGTGCGATGTTCCAGTAATACGGAAGGCGAAACTCCAGGCCGCTACTACCCGTGGTGCCGAAGGTGGGCGCGAGCAGGCCTGATTTACGCTGGTTGTTGAGCGGGAAATCTATGAATGGCGTATACAGGATGGGCACGCCCTTGAATTCCAGATAAGCATTGCGCGCAGTGCCCACTTCACGTCCCCGATCAATGTTCAGATCCTTGACGTGCAGATACCAGTCATCATTATTGACCGGACAGGTAGTATAAGTAGCGTCTTTGAGACGGTACTGGTCCTTACCCTCAAAATCCAGCACTCGCGCCGCGCCGCGTGCCTTGCGAGTCAATGCGGTGGCCTGGGTATGCGTGATCAGATCGCTCAGACTGTATACCGGCTGCTGCATCTGTCCCACTTGATCGGTCAGGCGCAGACGCAGTTCCGGGCCTCTCACATTCAGTCCCGGTTGCTCTAGTGTGACATCGCCGGTGGCGTAGGCCTGGTCGGTATCAAATGTGTATTGCAGGTAATCGCTGGTCAGCACGCCGTCTTTGCGCTGCAACTCAACATGACCTTTGGCTTTCACTTGCTGGTTTGCAATACCCTCTATCTGGTCGGCATGCAGGTATAGCGGGGCGTCTTCGGTTTTTTGTGGGGGCAGGACTGAACTGGTTTGCGCAGCAGGCGGGTCTTCTGCCAGCGCGACATCGCAAAACAGCATCAGGCAGGCAGCAAGGTAACATTTGAATTGAGATGGCGGCATGGGGTCTGGTCAGCGAATAATGCTAGAATCGTAGCTCAATATATATCATCGTCCGGAGATCGTTTGGAACGTCAACACCGCATTCAGGCTTGGCTGGAGAACCTGTTTCCAGAACAGGCCATCCGTCTTGCACCCGCTTCTGCGGATGCCAGTTTTCGGCGCTATTTTCGCGCCGTATTGTCGAATGGCGACCATTATATCGTTATGGACGCGCCGCCGCAGTATGAAGATTGCCATTCTTTTATTGCGGTGGCCGAACTGTTTGGCGCAGCGGGCGCCAATACTCCTAAAGTGCTGGCGCAGGATCTGGCGCAGGGTTTCCTGTTATTGACCGATTTGGGCGATGTCACTTACTTGTCAGTGCTCAACGCAGATAACGCCGGCGCGCTTTATAACGATGCGCTGGAGGCGTTGGTCAGTATTCAGCGCAGCAGTCGCCCCGGAGTGTTGCCGGATTATGATCGTGTTCTGCTGGAGCGTGAATTGCGGCTGTTTCCGGAATGGTACATCACGCGTCATCTTGGAGTGGAATTGAATGCGCAGCAGGCGCAAACATTGGATACGGTATTTGAGGCCATACTCGCCAACAATCTGGCGCAGGCTAAGGTGTTCGTGCATCGCGATTACCACAGTCGCAATTTGATGGTGAGCGAACCCAATCCCGGCGTGCTGGATTTTCAGGATGCAGTCTACGGCCCGGTGACTTACGATCTGGCGTCCCTGTTCAAGGATGCCTATATTTTCTGGGATGAAGAAATCATGCTGGATTGGGTGATTCGCTATTGGGAAAAAGCGCGTCGCGCCGGGTTGCCGGTGAATGCCGACTTCGGCGCGTTTTACCGCGATTTCGAATGGATGAGCGTGCAGCGCCATCTCAAGGTTTTGGGTATTTTCGCGCGCCTGTATCATCGCGATGGCAAAACCGGCTATCTCAAGAATATGCCGCTGGTGATGGCGTATCTGCGCAGTGCCTGTGCGCGTTATCGCGAGCTCGAACCATTGTTGCAATTGCTCGATACATTACAGGGGCAAGCCCCCGAATCCGTCGGATATACTTTTTGAGCAGCGCCATGATTCTGGCAGCCGGGCGTGGCGAACGCATGCGCCCGCTTACCGATCACACCCCCAAGCCGCTGCTGATGGCGGGGGGGAAACCGTTGATCGTGTGGCATCTGGAAAAACTGGCGGATGCCGGATTTACTAACGTGGTCATCAACCATGCGCACCTGGGCGAGCAGATTGAGGCGATGCTGGGCAATGGCAACGCCTTTGGTGTACGCATCAGTTACTCGCACGAGGCGCAGGCGCTGGAGACCGCCGGCGGCATAGTCAATGCCCTGCCTATGCTCGACGACGCACCGTTTCTGGTAGTCAATGCGGATATCTGGACCGACTACGATTTTCGTCACCTCCTGCCGCGCTTCAACGCCATGTGCAGCCACCGTGCCGAGTGCCTGGCGCATCTGGTAATGGTGGATAACCCGCCGCAACACAGCCGCGGTGATTTTGCCTTGTCTGCCAATACCGTACACAGCGACGGCAATGCCCTGCTGACTTTCAGCGGCATCGGCATTTACCGGCCGGCGTTGTTTGCGGGCATGACGCCTGGTCAACCAGCCAAGCTCGCCCCGTTGTTGCGCTGGGCGATGCAACGCGAGCAAGTCAGCGGTGAGCATTACGCCGGACGCTGGCGCGACATCGGCACGCCGGAGCGTCTGCGTGAACTCAATGCGGAATTGCTGGGGTAAAAATATGGACAGGATTAACAGGATTTTTCAGGATTTGCAGGAACACCCCTTGCATCGGCCTGATTTTGTTCCTTTCCTGAAAAATTCTGTTAATCCTGTCCGTGTCTTTCATTTGAGATGCAGATATGGATATTGACGAAGTACGCCACGCAGTCACCCTCGACCCGGCCTGGGTCGCGGAACTTCGTGCCCAATGGACGGCTCTGATGGAACTGGCAGTATGGGGTGAAGTGAAATCCTCACGCATGGGCGCGGCGACGCGGATGCGCAAGCGCTTGCTGGATGTGGGCGAAAAGCTGCGTTCACTGGCCGCTGATCGCGACTGGATTCCGCATCCGCGCGAGCAGGTGAAAAATGCGCTAGGCTCTGCTTTCAGCCTGAAAGATGCCTTGTTGCAGTTTGAGCGCGCCGCGCAGGACATGGACGGCGGCAACGACAGCGCCGTATTTGGCGAACTGGCGGTCCAGTTGCACCAATCCCTGCTGACGCGGCTTCCAGAGCTGGAAAATATCTGGGCAGCCTTGCTCGATTCACAATATCTCGACGAAGAATCCGATGACTAACACGACTCCTTTTAGCGCACGCCGTAGCCGACTGATGCAACAAATGGGGACTGGTGTTGCAGTGCTCGCTACCGCGCCGGAGCAACTGCGTAATCGCGACAGCCATTATCCGTATCGCTTTGACAGCCATTTTTACTACCTCACCGGATTCGGCGAGCCGGAGGCCGTCGTCGTGTTGCTGGCGGCCACGCAACGCACCGTACTGTTCT
>JANMKH010000087.1:0-3707 GCA_031371965.1 Sulfuriferula sp. | reverse complement strand
GTGTTGGTCGCCATCATCATCGCTGCGATCATCCAGTTTGCCGCACAACCAGCGCATGATTTCTCGCTGGCCTGGTTCTCGGTTGCCCAATTCACCCCACGGCTCTTCGCCACCGGCGCGCTCACTGCGCTGTTCTTTTTCTGGGGCTGGGATGTCACCGTCAACCTCAACGAGGAAACCCGCGATGCCGCGCATGCACCCGGGCGCGGCGCGGTCATCGCGATGGCCATCGTGCTGCTGCTGTTCATGGCGTTCGCGGCGGTCACCCTGATGGTGCTGACCGATCATGAGATTGCACAATCAAGCACCAATGTCGTATTCGCCGTTGCCGAAAAATTGTTTCCCAAACCCTGGAGCTACCTGGCCATCGTTGCTGTGATGTTAAGTTCCATCGGCACGCTGGAAACCTCGATCCTGCAATTCACGCGCACCATGTATGCCAAGGGCCGCGACGGTGTGCTCCACCCGCGCTACGCCATTCTGCACAAATCCTGGCGGACACCGTGGGTGGCGACGGCAGTCATTACCGTATTCGGCTTGGCATTCCTGTTCCTTTCGTCCAATTTCTCGAGCGTAAACCTAATCATCAAGGATTCAGTCAACGCCATCGGTTTCCAGGTTGCTTTCTATTACGGCCTTGCTGGTTTTGCCTGTGCCTGGCATTACCGCAAGCAAGCTCTCAACTCTGTTCACAATCTGGTTTTTCTTACCCTGTGGCCGGCAGGAAGCGCTGCCTTCCTGTTCTTCATCGCCGCTTACAGTGTCCCCACCTTCGACCTCACCACCAACATTGTCGGCCTAGGCGGCATTGCCATCGGCGTTGTACCCCTGTTGCTCAACCGCAGGCGCGGGCGCAGAGCCAGCACGCCCTCTTTAAATTAGTCGAGTTGGCGTTTTATAAACCGTCCCTGGTGTAGCATTATGGCCATTCACCATGGGCCTTCCCAAGAAGTTACCCGCGAGCGCAAAGCTGTCTGCTTTGTTCGATCAGGAAAATGACGGCCTCTTGGTCGCTGTTTTTGTTTCTGGATTCGTTTACTGAAGGTCTGTCGTGGATATGGAGTCGCCTGTGATAGGCAGGGATTGGCCAAACAGGGAACTTGTAAACTTCAATTAATTATATAAACTGTATATACGGTTTTTAATTATTAAAGGACTTGTCATGGCCAATAATCCCGTTCCAGATACCGCGAAACAGGGCGTCTCAGCAACAAGCGCTAGCAGTCCTGCCGCACCAAAAAAATCATCCCCAGCCCCAATAATTAAGGCAAAAGCCACCCCCAAGCCTGCTGCTAAGCCTGCAGTAAAACCGGCCACCAAATCCGTCGCCAAAACGCCGACCAAAGCTACCGAAAAGCCGGCCAGTAAACTGGCTGCTGACCAGGAAGCCACAAAGAAAGGCGAATTCACAAAGGCCGACAAGAACGCCAAGCCGAAGAAAGTCAAGCAGGTTCGGGATAGCTTCACCATGCCCGAGTCCGAGCATGATCTGCTCGCCGCAGTGAAAAAACGTTGTGTGGCCAAGGGATTGTCCGTAAAGAAGAGCGAGGTGCTCCGAGCCGCCATCATCGGCTTTGCCGCGCAGAGCGACGCCGCCGTCATGGCAGCTCTGCAGGCCCTGAAGGTCATCAAGACCGGACGCCCGCTCAAAGGGCATAAGTAAGGCCGATTTACCAAAAGAGTCCGGCCGGTGGCTTTTAGCCAAGTGTCCTTATGACCAGGAGAAAACCTCTCGGTTATTTGGCCGCTTACCAGCCAACCCCTCACAATTTCCTCGGGTTGAATATTTGGACAAAGCGGTCAGGATCGCTATGCTGTTTGCGGCCTTGACATCGTTGTTCTAACAACCCATAATCCGCGCCATCTAAACAACGGGGCTTCCCCATGAATGCTGACTCTTGTAGATCCTTGAACGCAAAACAGTAGCGAGATCGTCGGTAGAGTCCATTCTCAAACCACCGTCTCGCCTAAAAGCGGGACGGTGCGTCATTAGGTAGTTTCAAGTTTTATCGCCACCTTAGCGGCGACCTATAAAGCACCTCCCTTTCGTTGGCCGAATCCGGCGCAAATCGGTTCGTTTTTGAACCGAGAGCGCACGCCATTTCATTTCGATTCTCAATCAGGCCTTTGGGCCGAAGGAAGATCGAGATGGCGAGGATCGTTCGGCCTTTCTGTCTCAACTGCCGCGACTAATCGTCTGACAGTTGTGGAAATGAAAAGGTGTAAAAATGGCTTTGAAAATTCGTATTTTCTCCACATTCGTCTCCCGTTTTAGCGCACTGCATTTGAACCAGTGGCTACCCGGCGGTACCACGGCCCAAACGGTGTATACGACCGATCAGCTTGGGACAAGCGACTCGCGGGCAAACAATGCCTGCCAAGGCGTGTATGGGCTCCTTGTCGCTCCTCCGAGGCGTTATTGAAAATATACGGCGCATGACGATGTGAATGATCGCGACAGCTAAGCAAGTGCGCTCAATTCTGCCTGCAAAAATATCTCCATGACGGCGGATCTGTTAGTGCGAGCTGCTAACAGATCATGCGCGTGTAACCAGCGTGAAACGAAGGAATAGGAAAATATGGAAGAATACTTTGGACAGACGCCGGGAGTACTGTTCGCGCTTGCTCTTATCGACGCCTTCAGCATCGCCGCTACCACCGCCACCCTGATCGCCGCAGTTGGGGCGCTCGTACCTGCGAGCCCTGCTCTACTGCGGCTGGTATAGCATTATGGCCATTCATCGCATCATCGCCCCCTGGCTACTGGCCTGTATTGCGGCTAACATCGGCTTCCCTCTCGCCCATGGGGCAGATGAAGAAAGCTGGAACGCCAAATTCCAGACCACCTACATCTGGCAGGGCAAGGCGCCATTCAATGCCGCCTACAGCGGACCCAACAGCCTCACACCCATACGAGAAAAGAGCTATTCCTTCACCGGGACAGCTTTCCTCGGTATGCGGCCATGGGCGGGGGGCGAACTGTATTTAAACCCGGAAGTGGCGCAAGGCGTCCCCCTCTCCAGCCTCACTGGCCTGGGCGGCTTCACCAACGGCGAAATCGCCCGCACCTCGGGACCGACGCCCACCGTTTACGTGGCCAGAGTCTTCCTGCGTCAAACCTGGGGGCTGGGCGGTACACAGACTGCGGTTGATTCGGCAGCCAACCAACTGGCGGGAAAAATAGAAAACCGCCGCATTGTATTCACCGTAGGCAAGCTTTCCGTGACGGATATATTCGACAATAACGCTTACAGCCACGATCCGCGCACCCAGTTTCTCAACTGGTCTCTGATGACGGCGGGCGCTTATGACTACGCCGCCGATTCGCGTGGTTATTCCTGGGGGGCTGCGCTGGAGTACTATCACGACGACTGGGCTATTCGCGCCGGGCGCTTCATGCAGCCCAAGCTGCCCAACCAGCTTGCTCTGGATCAGAATATCCTCAGTCACTACGGCGACCAGATCGAAGTGGAACACGACCATACACTAGCCGGTCAACCGGGCAAGCTGCGTCTGCTGGCCTTCCGCAACCGCGCCGTGATGTCCCGCTTCCAGAATGCGCTGGATTACGCCGCGCTTCACGGCGGCGTGCCGAACATCAACAACGTGCGTTACGGTGATCAGGTCAAATACGGCTTTGACCTCAACCTGGAACAACAGCTCACCCCCGTTGTGGGCGTGTTCGGCCGCGCCAGTTGGGCGGACGG
>JANMKH010000062.1:0-1910 GCA_031371965.1 Sulfuriferula sp. | reverse complement strand
GGGCGGCGAGTTCTCCGAACACATTTTCACGCGCATGAAAGAGAAGGACATCCTGCGCTTCGAAGGCCCGCTGGGCAGTTTCTTCCTGCGCGAAGACAGCGGCAAACCCATTATCTTCATGGCCGGCGGCACCGGCTTTGCTCCGGTCAAGGCCATGCTCGAGCACGCCTTCCACCACCACGTTGACCGCGAAATGGTGCTGTACTGGGGCGCGCACCAGTTACGCGATTTATACATGCCGCAGCTGCCCGGCCAGTGGCAGCAGGAATACCCCAACTTCACCTTCATCCCGGTACTGTCCGAGGCGGCAGAAGAGGACGCATGGCTTGGCCGCAGCGGGCTGGTCGCCGACGCCATCCTGCAGGACTTTCCAGATTTGTCCGGTTACCAGGTGTATGCCTGTGGTGCACCGGGCATGGTGGATGCCGCACACAAAACCTTTCTCCAGCACGGCCTGCCGGAAGACGAATTTTTTGCCGATGCGTTCCTCTACCAGTCCACGCCCGCCAAGTAAGGGCATGGCATTAACAGCAACATCCAGCCGCACTGGCCAGGCATGATTGCCGGCATTCCCGTCGAATTCATCCTGTTCGCGTTTACCCTGCTGGGCGTGGCGGTGCTGCACCGCCACAATCTGCCTATCGCGCTGGCCGGGCTGGCGGCGATTGGCGCGTATAAATGGCTGGCACAGGACTACGCGCTGGCGCTACATTTCCTGCACGAATGGAAGCTGGTGCTGAATCTGCTCGGCCTGCTGCTGGGCTTTGCGATCCTGGCGAAACACTTCGAGGATTCCGGCGTGCCCAACCTGATGTCGCGCATCCTGCCCGACGACTGGAAAGGCGGTTTTGTGCTGCTGATACTGGTGGCGCTGATGTCGACTTTTCTCGACAACATCGCCGCCGCCATCCTGGGCGGCGTGGTGGCGCGCAAGGTATTCCAGGGGCGCGTCAGCGTGGGCTATCTGGCAGCGATTGTCGCGGCCAGCAACGCCGGCGGCGCGGGTTCGGTGGTGGGCGATACCACCACTACCATGATGTGGATCGCAGGGGTGCCCGCGCTGCACGTCGCCGATGCGTTTATCGCGTCGAGCGTGGCGCTGCTGGTGGTGGGCGTGTTCGCCAGCCGCGCCCAGCACCGCCATCAGCCGATCCAGGCTGAGCCGCGCAGCGGTGTGCATGTGGATGTCGAAGAGCTGGGGATTCTGAGTGTCGTGGTGCTGACGCGGGTGCTGGTGGCGGGGCTGATTATCGGCGGCGCGGTGGCGGGCAATGTGCTGGTGGATTTCCCCGCGCTGGGGGCATGGATCGCCGTGCTGATCGGTGGCCTGTTCCATCCCATCCCCTGGGGCGAGGCGAAAAACGCCTGGAAGGGACCGCTGTTCCTGATCGCGCTGGTGCTGGCCGCGTCACTCATGCCGGTGGCCGCACTGCCGCTGCCCAGTTGGCATACCACGCTGGGCCTGGGCTTCGTCAGCGCGGTGTTCGACAACATTCCGCTCACCGCGCTGGCATTGAAGCAGGGCGGCTACGACTGGGGCATGCTGGCGTTCGCCGTGGGTTATGGCGGTTCGATGATCTGGTTCGGTTCCTCCGCAGGGGTGGCCATCTGCAACGGCTTTCCTGAGGCCAAAAACACCTGGCAATGGATCAGGCAGGGCTGGTTTGTGCCGGTAGGCTATGTGCTGGGATTCTTCGTGCTCTTGGCGCTGCTGGGCTGGCATCCGGATGCGTTGCAAGCGACGGGCCCCTAGCTTGGGTGGTTGACGCTGCGGTGATTTAGATCGCCATGCACGTGACAGTCTCAAGCGGATGGTGCTATTGTCAAAGCCAATTATGGACAGTCTTACAGCGATCCTGTTTAGTCCCTTGCCGATAGATGTGATGCTCGGCGTCATCGTGTTCTGGATC
>JANMKH010000023.1:0-1847 GCA_031371965.1 Sulfuriferula sp. | reverse complement strand
CACATTTATGCCAAGGGGCTCGACGGGGTTGTTGCCGACCCGCGAATAGCCGAATATTGGGCAAATCGTGCGCAATCCGCGCAACCATGATGGGTGCACCTGCCGGGCCTTGGCTGTACAATCGTTCTTAACCTGGTTGAGCCAAATTGGCAGAACAAAATCTATGAGGCCCCTTCGGAGCTGATTTGGGTCGGGCGCGTTTTGTCATTTTCGATCAGGGCGTAGGCCGAATGGTTATGGATGGACTCGAAATTTTCCGATTCCACCACATAGGCGTCTATTTTAGTTTCTTTTTCCAATGCAGCAGCGACATCACGCACCATGTCCTCGACGAACTTGGGATTGTCGTAGGCACGCTCGGTGACGTATTTTTCATCGGGGCGTTTGAGCAGTCCATATAATTCGCACGAAGCCTGATCTTCCACCATGCGCACGATGTCCTCGATCCACAGGAAGCCGTTGGTACGCGCGCTGACGGTAACGTGCGAGCGTTGATTGTGCGCGCCGTAGTCGGAGATTTTTTTCGAGCAGGGGCACAGGCTGGTAACCGGCACCACGATTTTGGTGGTGTGGGTATAGCGGCCATTTTCAATGGCGCCGATGAAGCTTACATCGTAGTCCATCAGGCTTTGCACGCCAGATACCGGCGCGGCCTTGTTGATGAAGTAGGGGAAATTCATCTCGATGTAGCCGGATTCTGCTTCCAGGCGTTCGACCATCTGGCGCATCATGGACTCGAAATTTTCCACCGAGATTTCGCGCTCACGCGTGTTCAGTATTTCGACAAAGCGCGACATGTGCGTGCCTTTGAAATTGTGCGGCAGATAGACGTACATATTGAAGCTGGCCACGGTGTGCTGCACGCCGCCGCTTTTATCGGCGACCCTTACCGGGTGGCGGATGGATTTGATGCCGACTTTATTGATGGCGAGCTGGCGCGTATCCGCGTAGTTCTGCACATCGGGCATGGCGGCAACTTCGCAGCAGTCGTTCATGATGTTATTTCCTTCTTGAGCTGATTTAGACAAAGTATAAACCAGCCTAATAGTTGAGTAAACTACTCAGGTAAGTGCTGGTGCACCATAGCTTCAATGCCGTCTGCATCCAGCCCGCAGTTTTTCAGCATGGTGGCGTGGTCGCCATGATCGATGAATATGTCGGGCAAGCCCATCTGTATAACTCGTGTGCGCAACCCCAGGCGCTGCAAGCATTCGCTCACTGCGCTACCGGCGCCGCCCATCACCGCATTCTCTTCCAGTGTGACCAGTAGTTCGTGGGTTTGTGCCAATTGATGCAGCAGTTCTTCGTCCAGCGGTTTAACAAAGCGCATATCGGCGACACTGGCGTCGAGCCTGTTCGCGGCAGCCAGAGCAGGAGCGACCATACTGCCAAACGCCAGCAATGCAACGCGCCGGCCTGTGCGGCGCAAGATGCCTTTGCCGATTGGCAGCGCATGCATGGTGGTTTCGATCGCGGCACCCGGCCCAGTGCCGCGTGGGTAGCGCACGGCAGCAGGACCATCCAATGTCATTGCAGTGTAGAGCATCTGGCGACACTCGTTTTCATCGGAGGGTGCCATCAGCGTCAGATTGGGGATACAGCGCAAATAGCTCAAATCAAAGCTGCCGGCGTGGGTGGGGCCATCGGCACCCACCAGCCCGGCGCGGTCAATCGCCAGCACCACCGGCAGGTTTTGCAGGGCGATGTCGTGGATGAGTTGATCATAGGCGCGCTGCAAAAAGGTGGAGTAGATTGCCACCACCGGTTTGTAGCCGTCGCAGGCCAGGCCGGCAGCGAAAGTCAGCGCGTGTTGCTCGGCAATGCCGACGTCAAAGTAGCGATCAGGG
>JANMKH010000572.1:0-6770 GCA_031371965.1 Sulfuriferula sp. | reverse complement strand
CCAGCCGGCACGTCCTGCGTGGGTGATCTTTCCTAAATTTCTGGCCGACTCCCCTGCCGTACTGGAACCAGTGGAGCGTAGTCAGGCTTTCATCGAATTGGCTGAAAATGCTTTCAATTACAGCCTGCAGGGTGCCGAGGGGTTTTTACGCCTGGGTGATTTAATCGACACTACCAGCACGCACCGCTTCTGTTATGGCAATCTTGAAGAAGCGGTTACTGCATTTGATCAACTGGTACAAGCCAAACTCAATGCATCCAAATGACTGCTTGGTCGTGCGTGCATTGCGTGGTACTTTGCCGCTCGAATCATTGCGCATGAACGAGTGGGATCTACTCATTCGGCAGGGACGCAAGGCGGGTCTGTTGGCGCGGCTGCACTGGCAATGGGCGCAGACAGGTCAGATCCAGCAAGTACCCGAAGCTGCATTGGCACATCTGCTGTCGGCGCGTGTCATTGCAGATAAACAAGCCCTTGCGGTGCGTTGGGAAGTTTCTCAAATCCGCACAACCCTGTTACCCATTGGCGTGCCGCTTACCCTGCTCAAAGGCGCGGCATATTGTCTGTCGGGCTTGGTTGCAGGGCGTGGCCGGGTATTCTCGGATGTCGATATTCTGGTGCCCAAAACACACATCGCGCAGGTCGAATCCGCACTCAAAATGCGCGGCTGGGTGGCCACCCAGCACGATGCCTACGACCAGCGCTACTATCGCAACTGGATGCACGAGATCCCCCCTCTGGTACACCTCAAACGCCTTTCCGTGATCGACGTGCACCATGCCATTCTGCCGGAAACTGCGCGTTTGAAACCCAACCCGGCTTTGCTTCTTGCTGCTGTCCAGGCCATACCCGCAGAAACGGATCTGTTCACATTGGCACCGGCTGACATGGTGTTGCACTCAGCCAGCCATTTGTTCTGCGGCGAATTCGAGCATGGCTTGCGCGATTTGTCGGACATCGACTTGCTGCTGCGCGAATTCGGTACCGTGGCAGGGTTTTGGGATGGCTTGGTGCCGCGCGCGCAACAACTGGATCTGGCGCGGCCACTGTATTACGCGTTGCACTGGGCGGTGCAGTTGTTTGCCACGCCGGTACCCTCCCCGGTGCTACGCGAGATCGACGCATGTGCGCGCCCATCTATGCCAGTAAACACGCTCATGAATGCGCTGCTGCAGCGTGCCCTGGCGCCCGATCACGCCAGCTGCCACGATGCACTGTCTGTCCCGGCGCGCGGTCTGCTCTATGCGCGCGCCCACTGGCTGCGCATGCCGCCGCACCTGCTGGCTTATCACCTGGCGCACAAGGCGCTGTTTCCACCACGCGCGGCGGCAAATTAACCTAAAAGGCTGGCTTTGGCCACAGAGAGCACAGAGGAAATGGGGTTCGCAGGGATGGGTGGTGCTTCGCCCAACTCGCAAAAACAACGTATGGGCGGTTTTTCCAGACACACCCATCCGGAGAAAAACAATTCCCCTCAAAACCCGCACTCACTCCGCGGCCTCTGTGTTCTCTGTGGCTTCAACTGCTTTTTCCAGGATTAAACGCGGTGCAGGCGTGCGCGCAACCGTTCGATCTCGTCCTGCATATCCAGCATCAAGCCCAGCACTTCCAGGTTGGCCTCCAGTTCGTGATACAGGCGCCAGGCGCGGCGCGCGCGTGCCAGGTCTTCTGCACTGAAACGCCAGTCGGCCAGAGTGGTGCCTACCGGGTTAAGGATGGCTTCGTCTACGAGTTGGCATATCCAGGTGGATTCAGCACTGCAAGTCCAGGCAAGCTGCTCCAGGGTCAGCGTAAAAACACAGTCTGCAGTGAGTGTTGAATTTGTATGCGATTCCATCTGTTTCAGACTCCCAGCGAATGGCGCGGATCAAATGCCAGTTCCTGCGCCATGGTCTGATATAGCTCGCGTGCACGCGATGTTGTCGCCTCCGGCAGCACCACTTCCAGCGTCAAATACAGATCGCCCGCCGGATTGCCCGGCAACCCGCGGCTTTTCAGACGCAGCTTGCGCCCGGATTGCGAATTGGGCGGTATTTTGACTTCAACAGCCCCGTCCGGCGTGGGCGCTTTAACCGTCGCACCTAGGGCAGCTTCCCATGGGGCGACCGGCAATTTCAGGTAAATATCTGAGCCATCCACACTATAGAACGGATGCGGCTTGAACTGCACTTCCAGATACAGGTTTCCCGCTCCTCCCACGCCAGCCGCTCCCTGACCCGCGAGCCGCACCTGCTGACCCGCGCGCACCCCTTTGGGCATCTGTACATCCAGACTGCGTTCGCGGTATGCAAGGTGTCCACTTGCATCAATTTCCGGCACGCGCAGGCTGATTCGATGCGTGCCGCCGCGATAGGCGTCTTCCAGATCCAGCATGATTTTGGCGTGGTGATCCTGTCCCGCTGCACGTTGCTGCGCGCCACCGGCATGGCGTGTCCGACGTCCAAACAGTTCGGAGAAAAAGTCGCTGAAGTCCTGGCCCTGACCGCTCTGACGGGGGGAGCCGCTGAATTCAAAACCCGCATCCCAATCAGGCGGCGGACGGAATTGTTCGCCCGCCTGCCAGCGACTGCCGAGTTGATCATAGGCCGCCCGCTTTTCGGCATCCTTGAGCACCTCGTTGGCTTCATTGATTTCCTTGAAGCGCGTTTCGGCGTTGGCTTCCTTGCTTACATCCGGATGGTACTTACGCGCCAGCTTGCGATAAGCTCGTTTGATTTCATCCTGTGATGCGTCTCGTGCCACCCCGAGAATCTTATAATAATCCTTGTATTCCACAGCAGTTTTTCCTTTTTTGTGCCCAAGTTCGTATTCGCTCTCATTTTGGACTGTCGTCTCACAATTTCAAGCAAGGTTTGGTAAAAAATAAGCGGGCTGGTGAGGCTTGACGCAAGCGTCTGCTCGCGCGTATTATTTCTGATTGATTTAGTCGGGTATTCCCCCGCATCGTTATAACCTAATTTTCATGGAGTACCAGCATCAATGAGCGCACAAGACACTATCCGCGAGCAAGTCACTTCCCACAAAGTCGTGTTGTACATGAAGGGTACGCCACAATTCCCGCAGTGCGGTTTTTCCGCCGGTGCAACGCAGATTCTCAAGTCCTGCGGCGTCACCGATCCGTTTACCGTAAACGTTCTGGCCGACCCGGAAATTCGCCAGGGCATTAAAGAATATGCAAACTGGCCGACCATCCCTCAGCTTTACGTGAATGGCGAGTTCGTTGGCGGTTCCGACATCATGCAAGAAATGTTCAAGAACGGCGAGTTGCAAAAACTGCTGGCCTGATTTAATCGCCCAATAAAAAACGCAGCTTGAGCTGCGTTTTTTATTGGGCAGCCAGATAATTACCGCGCCATTTGCGCAAATACCCGATCCGCAGCCGCCAGTGTGGCCTCAATCTCTGTGGCGCCGTGCGCAGCAGACACAAACCCTGCCTCGAACGCTGAGGGTGCAAAGTAAACACCCTCATCCAGCATGGCGTGGAAAAAGCGGTTGAAGGCCGCTTTGTCGCATTCCATCACCTCGGCATAGGTTTGTGGCGCTGTGGCGCGGAAATACAAGCCAAACATGCCGCCCACAGCCTGCGCTGAAAACACCACACCATGGCTGGAAGCAGCGTCGCACAGCCCGGTCACCAGGGTTGAGGTGGAAGCACCCAGGCGCTCATGGAAGCCGGCTGCGCGGATGAGATTGAGTGTCGCCAGGCCCGCCGCCACTGCCACCGGGTTACCCGACAACGTGCCTGCCTGATAAACCGGACCCAGCGGCGCGAGTTTTTCCATGATCTCGCGCCGCCCGCCCAATGCGCCCACCGGCAGACCGCCGCCAATGACTTTGCCGAAGGTGGAAATGTCCGGGGTAATCCCGTACAGCGCCTGCGCGCCACCCAGCGCAACGCGAAACCCGGTCATCACCTCGTCAAAAATCAGCACCGCGCCATGCTGCGTGCACTGGTCACGCATGGTTTGCAGGAATTCCATGCGCGGTGCAATCAGGTTCATATTGCCCACCACCGGCTCAACGATGACTGCGGCGATTTCGTGGCCGATGCGGGCGAAGGTATCCGCCAGTTGCTGCGTGTCGTTGTAATCCAGCACCAGGGTGAGCGCGGCCAGTTCAGCAGGCACCCCGGCGGAACTGGGCTGACCGAATGTCAACGCACCAGAGCCCGCCTTGACCAGCAGCGAGTCGCCGTGACCATGGTAGCAGCCCTCGAATTTGATGATCTTGTCGCGCCCGGTATGACCACGCGCCAGGCGAATCGCGCTCATCGTCGCTTCGGTACCGGAACTGGTGAGACGTACCATGTCCATGCTCGGCACCAACTCAACCAGCAGGTCGGCCATTTCCACTTCCAGCCCGGTCGGCGCACCGAAGCTCAGGCCGCGCGCAGCACGCTCATACACGGCTCGCAAAACTTCAGGGTGGCTGTGGCCAACGATCATCGGCCCCCACGAACCTACATAGTCGATGTATTCGCGGCCATCGGCATCCCACACGCGCGCACCCAGTGCACGCTCAAAAAAGCACGGCGTGCCGCCCACCGAACGAAACGCGCGCACCGGTGAATTGACCCCACCCGGAATATGGCGCTGGGCGCGGGCAAACAGTTCTTCATTTTTGCTCATGGTTTTCAGTCTTCAGTTTCAGCAATAAAAAAATCGGCGAAGCAACGTGCGCGCGCCTCGATATCGGCTGCCTCGAACAAGGCATGAATCACCGCAAGCGCGTCGGCACCCGCCTCGATGAGCGACTCTGCATTGTCAGGCGTGATGCCGCCTATTGCCACGATGGGCAGGTGCAACACGCGACTGGCATGTTGCAGCAGGGCGATATCCGCGCGCGGCGCATCGGGCTTGGTGGCGGACGCAAAAAAACTGCCAAACGCCACATAATCGGCACCTGCAGTCTGAGCTGTCAATGCCAGATCCAGACTTTGATAGCATGACACGCCAATGATTTTTTCCGGACCCAGCACTATGCGCGCTTCGCGAATGCCGCCATCGTCGCGACCAAGGTGGACGCCATCTGCACCCACCAGGTCAGCCAAACGCAGGCTGTCGTTGATAATCAAGGGCGCCCGGTAGCGCTTGCATATAGCCAGCAACTCGCTGGCTTGCTCGTGCTGGCGCGCCACGTCGCCACTTTTATCGCGGTACTGGACAACCGCTGCGCCGCCCCTGAGCGCCGCCTCGACCTCGCTCAACAGCCGCGCGCTGGCATCGGTTTCGCGCGTGATCGCATAAAGTCCGCCGATCATTATGGCTTTTCGCCCTCACGCGCCCAGAACAGGCGATCCGGGATGAACTGCCCCATGCCAGGGCGGAACGCGGCGCGTAGCGCTTCGTAGGTGAATTCCTGCGCTTCCCGGACCGCCTCTGCCAGATCCAGGCCGTGTGCCAGCGCGGCGGCAATAGCGGATGCCAGCGTACAACCGGAGCCGTGATAACTGCCTGGCAATCTGTCCCAGGCATCCCGGCGCAACACACCATTCTCGCCATAGAGCGTATTGAAGACCTGAGGCGTGTTCTCGTGGGTGCCGGTAATCAGCACATACTCGCAACCCAGATCAATCAGCCGTTGGGCGCATTCGCCCAGATCAAGTTCGGCATTATCTTCGCTGTCGTCCTGCAGCAGGCGTCGAATTTCCATACTATTGGGGGTCAGGATGGTTGTCTGCGGGATCAACATATCCAGAAGTGCCGCCTGCATGTCGTCACTGGCCAGTTCATCCCCTCGCCCGGATGCCAGAACCGGATCCAGTATCAGCGGCACATCGGGATAATCGCTGACGATCTCGGCAATTGCGGCGATCGCCTCGATGCTGCCGAGCAGGCCGATCTTGAATGCGGCCACCGGCATATCCTCGAGTACGCTGCGCGCCTGGTCGGCAATCCAGTCGGCATCGATGGGCAAATAATCTTCCACGCCAACCGTATCCTGCACGGTTATCGCTGTCACTACCGACAACGCATGGCAACCCATGCTGGTAAGCGTAAGGATATCAGCCTGAATACCCGCCCCCCCACTAGGATCAGTTGCGGCAAAAGTGAGTACGATAGGTGGGAGTTCATCGGTCATGGTCAAGGCGGCGGCACTAAATACTTCGGTGCGTATGGAGTTAGAATATGCATTTTAACTTAAAAGTGGAGACTCAATGACCCCCCCCTTCAACAGCTATCTGTGTGTGATTTGCGGTTTTATCTACGAAGAGGAAAAAGGCTGCCCGGAAGATGGCATCGCCCCCGGCACCCGCTGGGAAGAGGTGCCGCCCAACTGGACTTGTCCCGAATGCGGGGCGCGCAAGGATGATTTTGAGCTAATCCAGATATAACAAACAACAGCAATTACTAAAGATTTCGCCACGCAGTCCGATATTTACTCAAAGCCTGCACTGGTGCTTATTGCATCTGCACCATTAAGTAGGCTTAAACCGACATAACCAGGACGGGATACAGCGTGAGCGACACCAAAAATCTGGCTGGCATCAAAGTAATGATAATTGATGACAGCAATACAATCCGCCGTAGCGCAGAGATTTTTCTTAATCAGGCCGGCTGCCAGGTCATTCTGGCTGAGGATGGGTTTGACGCGTTGGCAAAAATCACTGAGCACCTGCCGGATGTTGTTTTTGTAGACATCATGATGCCACGTCTGGATGGCTACCAGACCTGCTCGCTGATCAAGAAAAACGCCCATTTCAAGGCCACGCCGGTGGTCATGCTATCAAGCAAGGACGGCCTGTTCGACAAGGCGCGCGGGCGCATGGT
>JANMKH010000469.1:0-7302 GCA_031371965.1 Sulfuriferula sp. | reverse complement strand
AGCGTTTGTTTGGATAATGCCTACATCCTGACGCTTGGGTTGGGCAACGGGATGTCGTTTAAAGGGGGGCGGTTTTTTTCCGGCATCGTTTACCTGATTGTGCAACACGCGCATGCGTGGGACTTCACCGACGCGCCGCTTCCCTACAAGGCGTTTCTTGGCAACCAGTACGCGGATGATGGCGTACTGGTGAAATGGCTGGCGCCGACTGAGGACCTGCTGGTGGAGCTGGGCGCGGAAATTGGACGCGGCCGCAGCTTCCCCGCCACCGAGCGCAACAAGAATGGCAGTGTGGCGGGAACCGTGTTCGTTCATGCGGGTGGCGATATCGGCCTGTCCAGCAGCTGGCGCGCTGGCCTGTCCTATCTGGGCAGCAGCCCCAGACAGCGCAGCTATGAGGATGCCGATGCGTTGGGTAATCCCACCAGTAATCATTTCAGCGGCAAGAGCCGCACCTGGATCGCCGACTTTGTATGGAAATGGGCGCCCAACGGCAATGCCAGGGAAACCAGTTTCAAGTTGCAGGGCGAATATTTCCGCCGCACCGAAGATGGAATGCTGGCCTGCGCTGACTTGACTGTACCTGGCAACTGCGGCGCAGGTATTTCGGATAGCTACAAATCCACCCAGTCAGGCTGGTACGCGCAGGGGATATACCAGTTCATGCCGCACTGGCGCGTCGGTTTGCGCCATGACCGTCTGGACAGTGGCGTCCCGCATTTGGGTGCGAGCCTGAACCGCGCCGATTTTGCCGTGCTCACGCCCTACAACGCACGTCGCAACACTGCAATGGTCGACTACAGCCCGAGCGAATTTTCGCGCATTCGTCTGCAATACGCGCGCGATGCAGCGCGCATGGGGATCACCGATAACCAATTCGCCGTGCAATACATCATGAGCCTGGGCGCTCACGGCGCACATAAATTCTAGGGAGCCAACATGAACCAGATTTTTTTTCGCCTACTCGGCCTGTCTGTTCTGCTATTGATATGCGCGGTCCCGGCACAGGCTGCACTCAATATATTGGCCTGCGAACCGGAGTGGGCCGCGCTGACCGAAGAACTCGGTGGCGACAAAGTCAAGGTCGCCAGCGCCACCACCGCCTTGCAAGACCCGCACCGGGTGGAGGCGCGCCCTTCGCTCATCGCTCGCGCACGCAACGCCGGATTGCTGGTATGCACCGGTGCAGAGCTGGAAATCGGTTGGTTGCCGATCCTGCTACGCGAATCCGGCAACCCTGCCATTCAGCCCGGCCAGCCGGGATATTTCGAGGCCGCACAGCACGTGGTGTTGCTGGATAGACCCTCACGCCTGGATCGCGCTGACGGCGACGTGCACGCTGCCGGTAATCCGCACATCCAGACCG
This sequence comes from Sulfuriferula sp., assembly GCA_031371965.1. GTDB lineage: Bacteria > Pseudomonadota > Gammaproteobacteria > Burkholderiales > Sulfuriferulaceae > Sulfuriferula. Next base: position 5,936 of record JANMKH010000469.1, on the reverse strand, counting down.
ACCCGCACAATATTGCACGGGTGGCCGATGCGCTGGCCAAAACGCTGGCGTATGTGGACCCAGCCAACGCGGCTTATTACGCCAGCCGCCACAGCGCGTTCAAAGCCCGCTGGAATGCCGCCATGGTGCGCTGGGAAGCGCAGGCCGCGCCGCTCAAAGGCGTGCCGGTAGTGGTGCAGCACAAGGCTTATCCCTATCTGCAAGCCTGGCTCGGACTGCGCGAGGTAGCGGTGCTCGAACCCAAACCCGGCGTGGAGCCCAGCGTGTCGTCGTTGACCGGTGTGTTGGCGCGGCTCAAACAAAGCCCGGCAAAAATGGTGCTGCGCTCCGCCTATAACGATCCGCGCGCCTCGGCATGGCTATCGGAACGGGCGGGCATACCTGCGGTTGAGCTGCCCTTTACCGTGGGCGGCACACCCGCGGCCAAAGACCTGTTTGGTTTGTTTGACGACACCATCGTGCGCTTGTTGAAAGCCAACGGATGAACAGTGCGGCGCTGGATTTATCCATACTTGCCCCCGCATTTGTAGTGGGTGTGCTGGTACTCGCTACCCATGTACCGCTGGGACGCGCGGTGCTGGCGCGCGGTATTGTGTTTATCGATCTGGCGATTGCGCAAATCGCCGGGCTCGGCGTCATTGCCGCCGACAGCCTGGGCTGGGAGCCGCAAGGCTGGGGCATGCAGGCGGCAGCCCTGAGCGCGGCCATCGCCGGGGCACTCGGACTGACCTGGAGCGAAAAGCGCTGGCCCGAGATACAGGAAGCACTGATCGGCGTGCTGTTTGTACTGGCGGCCAGTGCCAGCCTGCTGTTACTGGCCAACAATCCGCATGGTGGTGAACACTTGAAGGATTTGCTGGTCGGACAGATATTATGGGTTAGCCACGCCCAGCTGATTAGCGCCGCCATCGTTACCTTGCTGCTGGTGGCAACCGGGTATGGCGCCCGAAATAGGCTTGGACGCACCGGGTTCTATTTAATATTCGCCTGTGCGATCACGGTGTCGGTACAACTGGTGGGCATCTATCTTGTATTCGCCAGCCTGATTGTTCCGGCGCTGGCGGTGCGGGGCATGCGCCGTGCGCACGGGCTGGTTGCGGCCTACACGGTTGGCGTGCTCGGTTATGCGCTGGGACTTGCCGCTTCCGCGCAGTTTGACTTGCCTTCGGGAGCGGTGATTGTGTGGGCTATTGCATTGACAGGTGTGACGGCAAGACTGCTGCGGGTGCGTTCGCATGCTTGATATTTGTTATGCTTAGCGCCTATCATCAACATATGGTTCGAATACATGTCGGTCAACATCTCTCGATACATGCCCCACGACCGCAGCGCGTGCGTTAGCAAGGTACTTTAAATTGGATTTTTCGTTTTTTCGCAAAGACAAGAATAAGCCGGCACCTGCCAAAAAATCAGGCAAAGCCGAAGCGATCGAGGCTATTAATCAAGCGCCTCTCACAGAGGAGCACTTTAATTCCGCGCCCTTGCAAGGCGGCATTGATGTGGTGGAAACGGGTGCCAAACTTGCTCCCGGCATCGAGGAAGCCGCAATGCTTTATGCCAGCGATCGAGCCGATGAGGCCATCGCCCTCCTCAAAACCTATCTTGCCGGCGCAGATGCCGGCGATGCGCAATGGCGCATGTTGTTTGACCTGTACCGGATGACCCGGCAGCGTGAGGCGTTTGATCAATTGGCGCTTGATTACGCGGTAAAATGCGAAACCTCCCCGCCGGTGTGGGTAGATGTGGCGACGACAAAACCGCAAGGAAAAAATATCTCCGCAGAAGCGACGAAATCCAGCGGTCAGTTATTCAGCCTTAAAGGCAGTCTTGACGAAACCAGTGCCGACCGCATCACGCTGCTGCAGAGCGCCGCAGGGCAAGGTGCGATTCAGCTGGACCTGTCGGGTATCAATTCCATTACACCCGCAGGTAGCCAGCTACTCAAGGATGCGTTGGCGCAGCTGCAAAAAAAACGTGCTCAGCTACAAATAGCCAGCGGCGCACTGATCAGTCTTCTTCAGCAACATACCGGGGATGTTGCTCAGCACGAACCCGCGCACTGGCTGCTTTTGTTACAGCTATATCAGGTGCAGGGAAAACAGGATGAATTTGAAGACCTCGCAGTTGACTATGCGGTGCGTTTCGAAGTTTCCCCGCCATCCTGGGAAACCCCTGCCGAAGTGGCACAAAGCATTGCTCCGGTAGCGTTAGCCGAGGCCGCCGAAAGCGCCTCGGCTAACGCGTTCGCGATGCATGGCGTAATCAACGGCGGTAGTGCTGCGCTTTTTGATGAGTTTCGCGCATTCACCGCTGCACGCAAAGAAGTTGAGCTGGATCTGGCAGATGTGCAACGCGTCGAATTCGCCAGCGTCAATTTGTTCATGGAAGCGTTAATGCACCTGCTCCAGGCAGGCAAACGTGTGCGCATCGTCGGCGGCAATGAAATGGTCAACGTCGTCCTGATCGTCATGGGTGTGGACGAGATGGCTGAAGTTGTGCGCCGTAAGGCCGGTTAAATATAAACGCAGGATAATGACCGCACGGGGTTGAGAAACCAGCCATCGGCCCCAGCTAAGTTTCTGTCATATTTCACCCATCGCAAGAAAATTCACTGTTCATCGCAGAAAGCTAACTTATGGAGCAATATCGCGGCACGACCATCCTGTCGGTACGACGCGGCAATCAGGTCGCACTGGGTGGGGACGGCCAGGTTACCCTTGGCAACATCGTTATCAAATCCACCGCGCGTAAGGTGCGTCGCCTGTATCAGGAAAAAATTCTGGCGGGATTTGCCGGCGGCACCGCCGATGCGTTTACCCTGTTCGAGCGCTTCGAAGCCAAGCTCGACCAGCACCAGGGCAATTTATTGCGCTCGGCGGTCGAACTGGCCAAGGACTGGCGCACTGACAGAATCTTGCGGCGCCTGGAAGCCATGCTGGCGGTGGCCGATAGTGAACACTCGCTCATCATTACCGGTAACGGCGACGTGCTGGAACCTGAATATGGCATTCTCGCCATCGGTAGCGGCGGCGCCTATGCCCAGGCAGCCGCACGTGGATTGCTGGAAAATACCGATCTGCATGCGCGCGATATCGTAGCCAAATCTCTGGCAATTGCCGGAGATCTGTGCATTTATACCAACCAGAATCATGTGATCGAAGTACTTGAATAACCCATGTCCCAGATGACCCCGCAAGAAATTGTCCATGAACTCGACAAACACATCATCGGCCAGAATGCGGCCAAGCGCGCTGTAGCCGTAGCGTTGCGCAACCGCTGGCGGCGCGCCCAGGTGGCAGAACCATTGCGCCATGAGATTACTCCCAAAAACATCCTGATGATTGGCCCCACCGGCGTCGGCAAGACCGAAATCGCGCGACGCCTGGCACGGCTGGCCGACGCACCGTTTATCAAGATAGAGGCGACTAAATTTACCGAGGTGGGCTATGTCGGGCGCGATGTCGATTCCATCATTCGCGACCTGATGGAGACCGCGATCAAAGACCTGCGCGAATTGGACATGGCCAAACACAAAATGCGCGCTGAAGACGCCGCCGAGGAACGTATACTCGATACCTTGCTGCCGCCGGCCCGTGATGTCGCTTACCATCTCGATGCCGAAACCAGCGCTAAACCCGAAGATTCCGCCACGCGCCAGAAATTTCGCAAGATGCTGCGTGAGGGGGCGCTGAATGACAAGGAGGTAGAGATCGAGGTTGCCGCCATGCAGGCGAGTGCGCAGATATTCGCGCCGCCCGGCATGGAAGACCTGACCAGCCAGATTCAGGGCATGTTCCAGAATATGGGCGGCGGGCGGCGCAAAACCCGCAAGCTGAAAATTGCCGAGGCGATGAAGCTCATCACCGAAGAAGAAGCCGCGCAAATGGTGAACGAGGAAGACATCAAGCAGCGCGCGCTCACCAGCGTCGAGCAAAACGGCATTGTGTTCCTCGACGAGATCGACAAAATCACCAGCCGAAATGAAGGCGGCGGTGGCGAAGTCTCGCGTCAGGGGGTGCAACGTGATTTGTTGCCTTTGGTAGAAGGTACTACAGTCACCACCAAATATGGCATGGTCAATACCGACCACATTCTGTTCATCGCCAGCGGCGCTTTCCATCTGGCCAAACCATCAGACCTCATTCCGGAGTTGCAGGGTCGCTTCCCTATCCGTGTTGAGCTCGACTCGCTGTCGGTAGGCGATTTTGAAGCAATCCTTACAGCTACCGATGCCTGTTTGACACGTCAGTATCAGGCCCTGCTCGCCACCGAAGGCATGCAGGTCAGTTTCACCCCGGAGGGCATTCGCCGCCTCGCAGAAATTGCCTTTCAGGTCAACGAAACCACAGAAAACATCGGCGCACGACGCCTGCACACGGTGATGGAGCGCTTGCTGGAGGAGGTTTCGTTCGATGCCGGAAAATATTCGGGTCAACTGGTTAACGTGGATGCTGACTTTGTGGATGCGCGCCTGAAAAACCTGGCGGTGAGTGAAGATCTGGTGCGCTACATCCTATGAAAATTTGATTTGGATTTTTCCGGTATATCCAGAGGCGGCGCCGTACCAGAAACTCATCGCATCAGCGCGACAGACTTGACTTGTACCCATACCGATTTGCCGGGGGCCAAACCTAGCGTTTCAGCGGAGAGTTTGGTGACACGGGCCAGTAGCGGCGTGTCCCCAACCTGTATGCGAATCAGGGCAAGGCTGGGATGCGTATCGTCGGCCAATGCGACAATGTTGCCGGGTAGCTGGTTGAGAATACTGGTGTGGTCTGGACGCACCAATGCCAGGCTTACGTCGCGCGCCAATATTCTTACCCGTACTGGCTCCCCTACCGCCGCGCCCATATCCCGCACCCACAAGCTGCCGCCGGCAAAATCAGCGCGTAGCAGATGCCATGCTTCGTCGCGCGCGCCCACATTGGCGTCGATCACCACGCCAGCATCTTCACCCAGGTGAATAGGCAAATCGAGGCGTGCCAGGGTTTCGCTCAACGGGCCATTTGCAAGGGCACGGCCGCCCTCCATGACGACGATATGATTGGCCAGTCGAGCGACTTCGTCTGGCGCATGGCTGACATACAGGATCGGTATTTCCAGTTCGTCGTGCAGACGCTCCAGAAACGGCAGTATCTCCTGCTTGCGCGCCAGGTCGAGCGCAGCAAGCGGTTCATCCATGAGCAATATTTTCGGGCTTACGGTCAATGCACGGGCGATGCCTACACGCTGGCGTTCGCCACCGGAAAGCGTGTCGGGTTTTTGCGCCAATAACGCACCAATGCCCAGTAATTCGATGGCCTGATCCAGCGAAACGCGCCGTTCCGATTCAGGCACGCGCTTCATGCCATATTCCAGGTTGCGGCGTACATTGAGGTGGGGGAAAAGGCTGGCTTCCTGGAATACATAACCCAAAGGGCGCTGGTATGTGGGCAAGAAAATCCGTTTAGCGGCGTCTTGCCAGATCGTGCCTTTGACTTGTAAAAAGCCATCCGGGGTGCGCTCAAGCCCGGCAATGCATCGCAACAGCGTCGTCTTGCCGGAACCAGAAGGCCCGAACAATGCAGTGACGCCGCGCCCCGGCAGGTCAAGGTCGACATCCAGCGAAAATCCGCTGTAATCAAGCTTGAAGCGTGCGCGGATAGTCGTGTTCATTTGCGCCGACCGGTAGGGTTAAGCGTGTACAAGCCCAACAAAACAAGAAAGGAAAAGATCACCATGCTCGCCGCCAAGCTGTGCGCATGGCCATATTCCATCGCTTCAACCTGATCGTAAATTTGCACTGACACGACGCGGGTTTTGTCCGGGATATTGCCGCCTATCATCAACACCACGCCAAACTCGCCCACCGTGTGCGCGAACCCCATTACCGTAGCGGTAAGGTAGCCGGGTTTGGCCAGGGGCAATACAACGGAGAAAAAAGTATCCAGCGGCGA
>JANMKH010000458.1:0-7389 GCA_031371965.1 Sulfuriferula sp. | reverse complement strand
TGGCCGAACCAACGCCGCGCAGGAACAGGTTGTTGCCGCCCGATGGCTGGGCGATCAGTCCCGGCACGAGCGCGGGCAGATCGAGAATGTCCTCCACGTTGAGCGCCTTCAGGCCAGACAGCGCGCACGCTTTAACCTGCCCGCCTTCCCCACCACCACCATCGGTTCATTTCCGCAGACCAAAGAAATCCGCGCTGCGCGTGCCGCCTTCAAGCGCGGCGAGCTGTCCGCAGCGGATTACACTGCGGCGATGCAGCGCGAAATCAAGCTGGCGGTGGACAAGCAGGTCAGCCTTGGACTGGACGTGCTGGTGCACGGAGAGGCCGAGCGCAATGACATGGTGGAATATTTCGGCGAGCAGCTGGCCGGGTTTGCCTTCACCCGGAACGGTTGGGTGCAGAGCTATGGTTCACGCTGCGTGAAGCCGCCAGTGATTTTCGGCGACGTGTCGCGCCCCACGCCGATGACGGTGGAATGGACCGCCTACGCGCAGAGCCTGACCAGCCTGCCGATGAAAGGCATGCTCACCGGCCCGGTCACCATCCTGCAATGGTCGTTCGTGCGCGACGACCAGCCGCGCAGCGACACCGCGCTGCAAATCGCGCTGGCGATCCGCGATGAAGTGGTCGACCTGGAAACCGCCGGGATTGGCATTATCCAGATCGACGAACCGGCCATCCGCGAAGGCCTGCCGCTACGCCGCAGCGACTGGCCGGCGTACCTGGACTGGGCCGGGCGCGCATTCCGCATCTCGGCGTCGGGCGTGCGCGACGAGACGCAGGTCCACACCCACATGTGCTATTCCGAGTTCAACGACATCCTGCCCGCCATCGCCGGACTGGATGCCGACGTCATCACCATCGAGACCTCGCGCTCGGACATGGAACTGCTGCGCGGCTTCGGCGATTTCAAATACCCCAACGAAATCGGCCCCGGCGTGTACGACATCCACAGCCCGCGCGTGCCGTCCACCGAAGAAATGACACGCCTGCTGAAAAAAGCCGCCGAGGTGGTGCCCCCGGAAAACCTCTGGGTCAACCCGGATTGCGGCTTGAAAACCCGCGCCTGGCCGGAGACCGAAGCCGCGCTGGCCAACATGGTGCAAGCCGCGCGGCAAATGCGCGCTGCTCGATAAAAATCAGGAGAACACGACCCTGAAGCAAATAGTTGCCTACGCACTGCAAACTGCACATAACGCTGTTGTGCCAGACTGCGCCATTTTGAAAATTACGCCGGCAAACCATGCAAGCTCTGCACAGGTGCCGGTGCTCCAGACCCACGCTTGCCCGATAAGCAATCCTAGACCAGTCGGCGGCATTTTTGACCATCCCAGCGCGCACGGCATCCAGCACAACATAGCCCCTTATTTCCAGCATACTTTGTAACCTTTCCCCATTTCGCCGGTATAAGGCTTAGGTAACATGGGACTTAACGTGGACATCACAGCGCTAATAAAAAGAATCGCGGATGGGGACAGGCAGGCATTTGGACAGGTGGTCGACTGCTACCAGGGTTCACTGTTTGGTTTCCTGGGGCGGATGGGTCTGAGCCAATCCCATGCCGAAGAAATCGCACAGGAGACTTTTTTACGCGCATGGAAGCGCCTCGGCGACTACGATCCACGCCTTGCGGCGTTTTCCACATGGCTGTTCACCATCGCACGCAATTTGGCTTTAAACGAACTCGCGCGCGCAGCCAAACTACACGAAGAAACAATGGGTGATGACTTACCTGATGCGGCCTGTCAAAACCCGCAGCCATTTGAGGCACTGGCGCATGCCCAGCAGAAACAGCGTTTGCAGGCATCTTTACTGAAACTGCCAATGGCCGATCGAAGCGCCCTGGCATTGGCTTACACCGAGAATCTGGATCTGGCGGCAATCGGACGCATAGAAGGTTGTTCCGTCGGCGCAATCAAGACCAGATTGCACCGCGCCAAGCAGAAATTGAGAGAATTGTTGGGGGTAAATGATGGCTAACGATTTGGAAAAACTCCTGGAGTCCGGCCTGTTGAAAGTGCCGGAAAATTTCGCTCAACAGGTCATGCAGCGTATCGACGAACTGCCGCTTCCAATCCACCCGCCACAGTCACTGGAATGGCTGCGATGGCTAGCGCTCGTTGGCGGCGCGATTCTTGGTGTGACACAACTCGCCGGATTTGTTTTTGGCATCTGGGTAGCCGTGACTGCCGGATAAACTGGAGATCAAACAATGCACAATATAACTCGACCCCGCAAACCCATTTTTGCGCTCATGATGTCGCTTGTTCTGCCGGGCTTTGGGCAGCTTTATAACGGTGAACCGAACAAGGCAATCTGGCTATTTCTCGGTTTTGCCCTGTTAAGCATTCCGGGCGTGGCGCTGGTCGCACTCTATCTGCCCAACGGCTGGATGATGCCTGCACTGATATTCAGCATTTTATTAACCCTTGCAATTTGGCTGTACGGGATGATTGACGCCTGGCGCTATGCTCGCCGCCAACAGGATTATGTCGTGCAAGCTTGGCAAACCAGCGGTGTGTACACCCTGGTTTTCATTCTCTGCAACGTACTTGCCATGCCATTGTTGATGGGCTACGTACGTGCGCATCAGGTCGAATCATTCCGCATACCCAGCACCAGCATGGTCCCAAGCGTGCTGCAGGGCGATTTCATCTTCGCCGATAAACGCTACAATTGCCCGGGCTGCAAGCAACGGGTCAGGCGTGGCGACATTGCGATTTTCACCTATCCTAATAACCGCACGCTTTATTACATCAAACGCATCATTGGCCTGCCCGGCGACCATGTACAGGTCAGGGGCAACGAGGTTTGGGTAAACGGCCGATCACTGACAGTGCGGGCGACAGACACACCCAGTGGCGTTCAGGTGACAGAGCACGATGGCAGTAGACAATGGCAGGTGATTTGGGCGCCAGTAAAACAACGCCCGTCCGAGACGGACATGACGGTGCCAGCGGGACAGGTTTTCATGCTGGGCGATAACCGTAACGCCACCAAGGATTCACGCTATTTTGGCGCCGTCCCGTTACAGGATGTGGTCGGCAAGGCTCGGCAGGTGTGGTTCTCATCCAATGCCGGCGGCGTGCGCTGGAATCGCCTGGGCGAGGTTCTGGAATAAAACGGAGCTTGGCCCTAGGCTCTGAATTCATGCTGTAACTTTGTGTTTTGTTCATGTGACGCATGGGTCATGGTAAAGGGTCCGGATACGCAACATGGTGAATGCATCTTATCTAGGCCTGTCCCCGTTTTCCTCTTCAACAGGGTGGCTGCTGCGCGGTTTCGGCGATTTCAAATACCCCAACGAAATCGGCCCCGGCGTCCACGACATCCACAGCCCGCGGGTGCCGTCCACCGAAGAAATGACGCGCCAGCTGAAAAAACCGCCGGGGTGGTGCCTCCGAAAAATCTCTGGGTCAACCCGGATTGCGGCCTGAAAACCCGCGCCTGGCCGGAAACCGAAGCCGCGCGGCAAATGCGCGCAGCGCTATAAAACATCAGGGGAAACAGCGACCCTAGAATACAAAGCGCCGAACGAATGACTGTCTGGCGAGGCATTGTTTCAGTGTGTTGATGAAAATGGCCAGAAATACGGGCGCGGATAAAAATCGCCGCGTCGCACCGGCTGGAGATTACCCGCCTAGCCCACCACCCGGAAAGTATCCAAGGCGTTGCTGGTCTTCTTCGGTACAAGCGCCATTCAGACACAAAAAGGCTGTTCCATTGTCTTCCAGTGTTGCGAGATTCATATCGGGTTCGTCGAAGTCCGCGGCTTCTGTAAAGATAAAGTGGAACGCATCGCCAACCTGCAATTCCAGTTTTCCGTCGTTGCTTTCTCCATAATCATGCCAACGGTCATCCGTCCCCCCGGGAATTTCTGGGGCGAACTTGCCATTCATATCGTCTTTCCAGGCGACGATCACGGGCTTCGTAAGCATCTCGTTGGCTTTCCCAACCGCCAGTTGGCGCGCTTGCGCAAAGTCAGTTGCGGTGTGTTGAACAGGTATTGTGATGGTTTGCATATTGGTTCTCCGTAGATCACTTCAATTTACGTTGCATATCATTCCCACGCCTGGTTGACGAAGCACCAGGCAAGGTGCGTCGTCAATCAATTTACTGTCGGGTTTGTTCCGGAATCGTTTCGATTCTTGTGAATTGGCGTAAACCTCGCACAAGCGTTCGTTTGCGAAACCTTCGACAACGCTAACTTTTCTGGCCGCCGCGTTCTGTGCGTTGCCGCACCTTGTAGAGTGATTAACTTGGCAAAATTTTCTGTGCGGCGATGCGGGCGCATCGCGGCGGCATGTTTGGAGTCAGGATTCAAACTGTGCGCGCTACCGTACAGACACATTTACCCTCCGCGTCTTATGTTTTGAACAGGAGGCGCAATAAGCGGCGATCAATCAGCGAGAAATATGCAGACTGCTTGATTTGGTGCGCCTTGGACTGTGTAGTCCTGATAAGCATCAACACGGAAACGTACGAATATAGGCCGCAGGCCTACGTTATTTACATTGGAGATCAATCATGAGCAAAGACAAGACGGCAGAAAAAAATTCCGGGAAAAAACGCAAACAGGAAAAAGGCTCGGCCCCATACGGAGACTCACAACTGGCTGCCGGCGGCGAGCTACACCAGATCGCTGGTGGAGCGCACCCCGCGCTCACTACGAACCAGGGCGTCGCACTTTCCGATAATCAAAACTCGCTTAAAGCGCATCCGCGCGGCCCGACGCTGCTGGAGGATTTCATCCTGCGCGAAAAAATCACCCATTTCGATCATGAGCGTATTCCCGAGCGTATCGTGCACGCGCGTGCGACCGGGGTGCATGGGTACTTCGAGCTGACCGCTTCGTTGAAACGATATACCACCGCCAAAATACTCACCGAGGTAGGAGTGAAGACGCCCCTGTTTACGCGCATATCGACTGTCGCAGGCGGCGCGGGTTCGGTCGACACCCCGCGTGATGTACGCGGGTTTGCCGTCAAGTTTTACACCAAGGAAGGTAACTGGGACCTGGTCGGCAATAACATTCCGGTTTTTTTCATCCAGGATGCCATCAAATTTCCCGACCTCATCCATGCCGTCAAGATGGAACCCGACCGCGGCTTTCCGCAATCGGCGACCGCGCACGACACGTTCTGGGATTACATTTCGCTCACGCCTGAATCCATGCATATGGTGATGTGGATCATGTCTGATCGCACAATCCCGCGTTCGCTACGCATGATCGAAGGCTTTGGCATACATAGTTTCCGGTTGATTAACGACGCCGGCGAATCCACTTTCGTCAAATTCCACTGGCGTCCCAAGCTCGGCCTGCAGTCCACCATTTGGGATGAGACAGTGAAGATTTCCGGTGCGGATCAGGACTATCAACGCCGCGATATGTTCGAAGCCATCGAGGCCGGTCATTTCCCGGAATGGGAATTCGCGGTTCAGCTTTTCACGCAGAAGGAGGCAGACAAATTTCCGTTCGATCATCTGGACGCGACCAAGCTGATTCCCGAAGAACTGGTGCCCTTGCAAGTGATCGGGCGCATGGTGCTGGATCGCTGGCCGAACAATTTCTTCGCGGAAACCGAACAGGTTGCTTACTGTCCGGCCAATATCGTGCCAGGCATCGATTTCTCGAATGATCCCCTGTTGCAAGGCCGTTTATTCTCCTATCTCGACACACAGCTTTCGCGCCTGGGTTCGCCCAATTTCCACCAGATCCCGGTCAACGCGCCCCAGTGCCCGTTTGCGAACCAACAGCGCGACGGACACATGCAGATGGCGCAACCGGCAGGCCGTGTTGCGTATGAGCCCAACTCCTTGTCCGAAAACTCGCCGCGCGAAACGCCGGCCAAGGGCTTTCATAGCGCTGCGGTCAATGAAAGCGGCGAGAAAGGCCGCATTCGCGCCGAGAGCTTCGCCGATCATTACAGCCAGGCGCGGCAGTTCTATCTTAGCCAAACCGCGTACGAGCAGGCGCATATCGCTTCAGCATTGGTGTTCGAGCTGTCCAAGGTCGGCCATTTGCACGTACGTGAAGCCATGGTCGGTCATCTCATTCATATTGAGAAAGATCTCGCTCAACGCGTCGCTAACGGTCTTGGATTTTCCAAATTGCCGGATGCGCCGGCAGCCGCTGCACCCGTGCAGAAACTGCCCGTTTCGCCGGCTTTGCAGATCATCGGCAAGATGAAAGATACTTTGATGGGGCGCGCAATTGCCATCCTGATTGCGGATGGCTCAGACGGCGCCATCATTAAAAAAATACAAAAGGCCGCGACCGATGCGGGTGCTACGGTGAAGATCATCGCCCCCAAAGTGGGCGGCGCAAAGCTTGCCGACGGCTTGATGCTGGCGGCTGACGGACAACTGGCGGGTACGCCTTCCGTGCTATTCGACGCAGTCGCCGTCATCCTCTCCGGCAAAGGCGCAAAAGCACTGTCGATGGAAGGCGCCGCGATCGATTTCGTACGCGATGCATTCGGTCATCTCAAGGCCATCGCTGTCGACCAGGGTGGCCAGGCGCTTTTGAAAGCGGCGAATGTCGGGCAGGATAAAGGGGTCATGGATAGCGCCGACACCAAGGCCTTTATTGCGGCAGCGAAAACGCGACAGTGGGACCGCGAAAAATCCGTTCGGACATTGGCTTGAATATCGGTTTAGCAAAACCGGTTCCCGGCCGAATCGGTACCTGGCCGCGCCCGGCGATCAGGCCGCGCGAAGTTCGCGCCGGGCCTGCCCCAGCACGCGCCGTGCCGAGTACAGGAACAGGGCCGCGATACCCAAACCGACCAGCCAGTCCGGCCAAGCCTGATGCAATACGGCGACCAGCCCTGCCGCTGCCAGCACCGACACGTTGGCAACAATATCGTTACGCGAGCACAGCCACACCGAACGCATATTGATGTCCTCGTCGCGGTGGCGGGTGAGTAAACGCAGGCACACCAGATTGGCAGCCAGCGCCAGCAAACCGACCGCACCCATGGTGGCGGCCTCGGGTGGAACAGCACTGAACATCCGATAAGCCACCTGCCCCAGCACGAATACGCCGAAGGCTGCCATCACTACTCCCTTGGCCAGTGCCGCACCGGCTTTCCAGCGTGGTCCACGCGTCACGGCATACAGGCTGAGTGCATACACTAGGGCATCGCCCAGCATATCCAGCGAATCCGCCATCAATGCTGCGGAACCTGCCGCCAGCCCGGCGCCAAACTCGACCCCGAACATGACGCTGTTGATCAGCAATACCCACTTCAGCGTGCGCGACTGGCGTGCCTGGAGCTGGCCAACCGCACAAGCACTGTCTTCACAGCATCCCATGACAAATTAACCGTCAAATTCGGCAATATCGCCAGGCTTGCGCAGCATCTTGTTGACTTCTCCGGCGTGCAGT
>JANMKH010000451.1:0-7432 GCA_031371965.1 Sulfuriferula sp. | reverse complement strand
CCTGTTGCCGCTGGCACAGGAGAAGGTCGAACTGGCGCTGGCCGCTTACCGCTCCGGCCAAACTGATCTGGCGACGGTGATTGCCGCACGCAGCGAATGGATCGATGCCCGCCTCAAGGCCATCGATCTTGAAGGCCAGCGTGCACTGGTCGCCGCACGCCTCCACTATGCCTACGGGGAGAATAAATAATGAATGCAAAATACCTGAAACTGGCCGCGCTGATGCTGGCACTTTTGGCCGCCGGTGTGGCGGGTGGCTACTGGTGGGCAAACCATACCCAGATGAGCTCAGGCCCGGCAATGACCGCGTCTTCGCCAGCCCCAGCCGAGCGCAAGGCACTGTACTGGTATGACCCGATGGTGCCCCAGCAGCATTTCGACAAGCCGGGAAAATCACCTTTCATGGACATGGCGCTGGTACCGAAATATACCGATAACAGTGGTAATAATGGAGATGCTGGATCGGTCAAAATCGATCCGAGAGCCGTGCAAAATCTGGGCATGCGCACCGCCAGCGTAACCCGGGGCAGTTTGACACCTCGGCTGGAAGCAACCGGTGTGCTAGCTTTCAACGAGCGCGATGTGTCCATCGTGCAGGCGCGCGCGGCGGGGTTCGTGGAACGGGTATTCGCGCGGGCGCCGGGTGACGTGGTCGCGGCAGGCAGCCCGCTGGTCAGTCTGCTGGTGCCGGAATGGAGCGGAGCGCAACAGGAATTTCTGGCGCTGAAAAAAAGTGGCGATGTGGGACTGATAGATGCCGCACGGCAACGCATGCAAGTGCTGGGGATGCCATCCCAACTGATCCAGCAGGTAGAGCGCAGCGGCGTGCCGCATCCGGTGGTGACTGTAAGCTTCCCGATGAGTGGCGTGATCCGTGAACTCGATGTACGTGCTGGCATGACGGTGACCAGCGGCCAGACCCTGGCCAAGGTGAACGGCTTGGGTACAGTCTGGCTCGATGTGGCCGTGCCCGAGGCGCTGGCCCAGCAGATACGGGTTGGACAAAGCGCAGAGGCGCGGCTGCCGGCGCTGCCGGGTGAAGTCATCCAGGGGCGCGTGACGGATATCCTGCCGGAGGCCAACCTCGATACCCGCACCCTGAAAGTGCGGGTGGAGCTGCCGAATAAACATGGCCATCTGCGCCCGGGGCTGACTGCACAGGTGCAACTGGCGGACAGCAATAAGCAAAGTGTACTGCTGGTACCGACCGAGGCGATTATCCGTACCGGCAAGGGCGCCATGGTCATGGTGGCCGAAAGCGGCGGCCATTACCGGCCGGTGGAAGTGCAAACCGGTGCCGAGGCGGGTGGGCAAACAGCGGTGCTGAGCGGTTTGAGTGAAGGCCAGAAGGTGGTCACCTCCGGCCAGTTCCTGATCGATTCGGATGCCAGCCTTCAGGGTATTTTCGCCGCTGCCGACGCTCCAGATACCGGCACCACACCGGTGCCCGCACAGGCGCCAGCAGCCGTTGCGCTGCACGAGGCAGAAGGCCGTATTGTCGGCATCGGTAAAGATGAAGTCACCATTGCGCACGGTCCGTTCAAGACGCTCAACATGCCCGGCATGACCATGAGCTTTCCGCTGGCGAACGCGCACCTGATCCATGGATTCAAAGTGGGTGACAAGGTGCGCGTCGGCGTGCGCCAAACCGATAGCGGCCTGGTGATCGAACGTCTCGAGAAAAACGGAGGCGCCAAATGATCCGGCGCGTCATCGAATGGTCAGTCAACAACCGCTTCCTGGTGCTGCTGGCGACCCTGTTCGCCACAGCCTGGGGAGTGTGGGCGGTGATGAGCACGCCCATCGACGCGCTGCCCGACTTATCCGATGTGCAAGTAATTATCCGCACGCCTTACGCGGGACAGGCGCCGCAGATCGTGGAAAACCAGGTGACCTATCCGTTGGCGACCACGATGATGTCGGTACCCGGCGCGAAGGTAGTGCGCGGTTATTCGTTTTTCGGCGACTCCTTCGTCTATGTGCTGTTCAAGGACGGCACCGATCTGTACTGGGCGCGCTCGCGGGTGCTCGAGTATCTCAGCCAGTTACAGGGCAAGCTGCCGCCCGGCGCCAAGCCGTCGCTGGGCCCGGACGCGACCGGAGTAGGCTGGATTTACGAATATGCGCTGGTGGATCGCACCGGCCAGCATGATCTCGCCCAGCTACGCGCCCTGCAGGACTGGTTTCTCAAATATGAACTGAAAAGCCTACCCAACGTCGCCGAGGTCGCGACCATCGGCGGCATGGTCAAGCAGTATCAGGTGGTGCTCGATCCGGTGAAACTGGCCAGCTTCGGCGTGACGCACGAACAGGTCATCAAAGCGATACGCAACGCGAATCAGGAAACCGGCGGCGGCGTGGTGGACATGTCGGAATCCGAGTACATGGTACGTGCTTCGGGTTATCTGAAAACGCTGGATGACTTCCGCGAAATTCCGCTGAAAGTCGGGCAGGGCGGCGTGCCGGTCACCCTGGGCGAGGTGGCGCATATCCAGATCGGCCCGGAAATGCGCCGCGGCGTCGCCGAACTCGACGGGCAGGGCGAAGTCGTCGGCGGCGTGGTGATCTTGCGCTCCGGTAAAAACGCGCGCACCACCATCGCGGCAGTCAAGGCCAAGCTGGCGGAACTGAAAAAAAGCCTGCCGCAAGGAGTGGAGATCGTTCCCACCTATGATCGCAGCCAGCTCATCGACAGCGCAGTGGAAAATCTCAGCCACAAGCTGATCGAGGAATTCATCGTCGTCGCGCTGGTGTGCGTGATATTCCTCTGGCATCTGCGCTCCTCGCTGGTGGCCATCGTGTCGTTGCCGCTGGGGGTGCTGATCGCCTTTATCGTCATGCGCCATCAGGGGATTAACGCCAACATCATGTCGCTGGGCGGCATTGCCATCGCCATCGGCGCGATGGTCGACGCTGCCGTGGTAATGATCGAAAACGCGCACAAGAAGATCGAAGCCTGGCAGCATGCGCATCCGGGCGAGACGCTACAGGGTGAAGCGCACTGGCAAGTGATTACGGCAGCTGCCATTGAAGTCGGCCCGGCGCTGTTCTTCAGCCTGCTGGTCATTACTCTCTCGTTCATTCCGGTGTTCACGCTGGAGGCGCAGGAGGGGCGGCTGTTCGGCCCGCTGGCCTTCACCAAGAGCTACGCCATGGCGGCTGCGGCTGGTCTGTCGGTCACGCTGGTGCCCGTGCTGATGGGATACTGGATACGCGGGCGCATTCCCGACGAGCGCAGCAACCCGCTCAACCGCCTGCTCATCGGTCTCTACCGGCCATCACTGAATGCGGTGCTGCGCCGACCCAAATTGACCTTGCTGATTGCATTTCTTGTCTTCCTCACCAGCGCCTGGCCGGTGAGTCAGCTGGGCGGCGAGTTTTTGCCAGCCATGGACGAAGGCGACCTGCTGTATATGCCGACTGCATTGCCCGGCTTGTCCGTACAGAAAGCCACGCAACTATTGCAGCAGACTGACCGCATGATCAAATCCGTGCCCGAAGTCGCAAGCGTATTCGGCAAGGCTGGCCGGGCCGAAACCGCGACCGATCCGGCGCCGATGGAAATGTTCGAGACCACCATCCAGTTCAAGCCGCGCGATCAATGGCGTCCCGGCATGACCCCTGCATTGCTGGTCAAGGCGCTGGATAAAGCAGTCCAGGTGCCGGGTTTGACCAATTTATGGGTACCGCCCATCCGCAATCGCATCGACATGCTCGCCACCGGCATTAAAAGCCCGATCGGGGTGAAAGTGGCGGGTAACAATCTGGAGCAGATCGACCGCGTCACCCAGGCAATTGAACATGTTGCCAAAACTGTGCCGGGGATCAGTTCCGCGCTTGCGGAACGTCTCACTGGGGGGCGCTATATCAATGTCGACATTGATCGCCGCGCCGCTGCCCGCTATGGCTTGAATGTGAACGACGTGCAGTCGGTGGTGGCGAGTCTGATCGGTGGCGAAAACGTGGGCGAGACGGTGGAAGGGCTGGCACGTTTCCCGATCAACGTGCGCTACGACCGTTCCTGGCGCAGCTCGCCCGAGGCGCTGACGCGTTTGCCCATCCTCACCCCAACCGGTGAGCAAATCACTCTGGGCACCGTGGCTAAAGTCAGTATCAGCGACGGCCCGCCCATGCTCAGGAGCGAAAACGCGCGCCCCACCGGCTGGGTGTATATCGACGTGAACGGCCGCGATTTGGCTTCGACGGTAGACGATCTGCGCCAGGCGGTGGCGCGCCAGGTCAAGCTGGAACCCGGCATGAGCGTGGCATACAGCGGCCAGTTCGAGTATCTGGAACGCGCCAACGCACGCCTCAAGCTAGTGGTGCCGGCGACCTTGCTGATCATCTTTGTGCTGCTTTATTTCATCTTCAAGCGTTTTGATGAAGCCGGTTTAATCATGGTCACGTTGCCGTTTGCACTCACTGGTGGTCTGTGGTTTCTTTACCTGATGGGTTACAACCTGTCGGTGGCAACCGGCGTGGGGTTCATCGCACTGGCCGGCGTGTCTGCCGAATTCGGCGTGATCATGCTGCTCTACCTGAAGAACGCCTGGGATGCCCGGCGTGAGGCAGGGCAAGGTGATGACGCCGGACTGCTCGATGCAATCCGCGAAGGCGCGGTATTGCGCATACGCCCCAAGGCCATGACGGTGGCCGTCATCATTGCCGGCCTGTTGCCCATACTTCTGGCTACCGGCACGGGTAGCGAGATCATGAGCCGTATCGCCGCGCCCATGCTGGGCGGCATGGTGACTGCACCGCTGTTGTCACTGTTCGTCATCCCTGCGGCATACAGCCTGATGCGCCGCCGTAGCAAGCCTTGATCCGGATAGGGTTGTTCGCGCATGTTTGTTGTACTGGTGTACCTGCTGTAAAAAGAAGGAAATTGGGCGCTTAGGTTTTAAAGTTCATTAACTCAAAAGGAAATCATCATGAAAAAACTGCATTTCATACTCGTTCCCGTTGCATTGGTCGCATTGATCACGATGCCAGCTGTTGCCGCCGATAAGCCAAATATGGCAGACATGAAGATGGATGCACCTCAAACCACCGTTGGCAAAATCCATAAAGCCAAAGGCATTGTCAACAGCGTTGACATACAAGGAGCCAAGGTAAACCTGTCCCATGAAGCAATACCCAGTCTCAACTGGCCCAAGATGACCATGAGCTTCAAGGTCAGCGACAAGCAGGGCTTGGCGATGCTAAAACCGGGACAGCATGTCGACTTCGAGCTATCCGAGAGTAACAAAGGGCAGTACGTCATTACCAAGATAGCGCCCGCCAAATAATTGGCTAAGGCACAAGGAAGCCGCATGAAATTGCGTCTTTAGCCATGGCTTGACCTTGGTGTCAACTCCAGGGTTTATATTGCTTGCAATGACCTGGAGAACATCATGTACACCATCGGTAAAGTGGCCAAGCAGCTGGGCGTCAGCGCCGACACGCTGCGTTACTACGAAAAAGAAGGTTTAATCACGCCGGCAGCAAAAACCGCTGCGGGATATCGGCTTTATAACGACAACGCCTTGCAGCGTATTCGTTTCATCAAACATGCTCAACAGTGCGGATTCACCCTGTCGAATATTAACGATCTTTTGAAGCTCAAGCGTGAGAACAGCGCTTGCTGCAACGATGTGCGCAGTGTTGTCATTGAGAAAAAACTGTATCTGGAACACAAAATCAAAGCCTTGCAGCTGATGTCGCAAGCCCTTGGCGAGCTGATTACTATTTGCGATGACGAAACCAGGCCATTGCTGGAATGCCCGATTCTCGCAGCACTGGAAAACAGCCTGGATCGCC
Source organism: Sulfuriferula sp. (assembly GCA_031371965.1). GTDB lineage: Bacteria > Pseudomonadota > Gammaproteobacteria > Burkholderiales > Sulfuriferulaceae > Sulfuriferula. The sequence goes on along the minus strand of JANMKH010000451.1, from coordinate 1,633 downwards.
GTTCAAAAGGAGTGAGGCCATGATTAAGGTAGAAGTGTTTTCGTCACCGGGTTGCGGTAAATGTACGCAAGCTAAAAATATGCTTAAAACGATGGTAGACGAAATGGGGCAAGGCCAAATCACCTGGCGTGAGGTCAACATTCTGGAGGAAATGGATTATGCGGTGGAGGTGGGCGTCATGTCTTCGCCATCGATTGCAATCAATGGGGAATTGGCATTTTCGTCGCTACCCAGCGCCAAAAAATTGCAGAGTGAATTGAACAAGTGGCTGGCATGAACAATTATTTGACGCCGAGCCATCGAACGGACAGGGCCGGTGATGAATAGCATCTTGTTACTGGCCGCAGCGGTATTGGGATTCTTGTCCTTTTTCGAGCCATGCACGATTGCGACGCATACCTTGTTTGCGGTACGTACCAGCCACGGTTCGGCACGAAATAAATGGCTGGCACTGAGTCAACTTATCCTGTCGCGGATTTTTTTGCTGGTAGTGATATTTAGCCTGGCTGCCGTGATTGGATTAGCAGAGTTTTCTTCAAATACGGCGATGCTGATACTCGGTGTGATTGGCCTTGTCTATCTGATTACACGCAAGATTTATTTACCGGTTCCCCATTTCGAGCTTTATCGCCTGCTTCCTCGACATAATGAATTGGCCCAAGGGTTGAAATTAGGTCTGACATTGCCGGCGTGTACCCTGCCGCTGGTGCTCATTGTCGGTATCCTGTCTGCCCTCACACAACAACCGGGCATCGCAGTGTTGGCAGGCCTGCTGTTTGCAGTGATGTTTACGCTACCTACACTCTGGGACAGCACTCACGGACTCAGTGCGGCACATCGCGTATTTCTTACCAAAGCCGCTAATCTAAGTCCCTACATTACCGCCTTGTTGTTATGGGGTAGTGCACTGCTGATTTGGCAAACAGGAGTTTGAAATGGATCTGGAAACATTACGCAGCACGTTGGAACAGGCCAGCCTGGCATCGTTAGGGGTAGGGTTCACAGCGGGGTTTATTTTCAGCTTCAACCCGGTTGCACTCGCGGCAATCCCCGTGTCACTCGCCTATGTCACCAAGGCGCACGAGACCAAAAAAGCTGTTCTGTTTGGCGGCATGTTCATTCTCGGTCTGATTGTGACGCACGTGCTGATGGGATTCATCGCCGGCCTGGGGGGTCAGTGGGTACAAAAAATCATGGGACGCGAATGGGGGCTGGTGCTGGGTCCCCTATTGATTGTGCTGGGTTTGATGTGGCCTGGATGGATCAAACTCCCTTTTCCAGCGATCACCTTCCGGGCCAAGCGAGCTACAAATGGCTGGGGTGCATTCGCATTGGGGATTCCATTTTCAGTAGCGATATGCCCATTTTGCACACCCGTCCTCATTATTCTGCTGGGCGTAGCGACCGGGATCGGTTCTCCGCTGTTTGGCGCCACCTTGTTACTGGCCTTTGCCCTGGGGCGCGCGGTTCCTATCATACTGGGCGCTTGGGCGGTCGGTTGGCTGGAGAGCCTGAAATCGTTGCGCCAGTCTCAGCATGCATTCGAGATCGTGGGGGCTGCGTTGTTAATCCTCTCCGGTATTTATATGCTGAACGCCTACTTTGCCTTCATTCCGGAGCTGGCAGCGTAAAA
>JANMKH010000438.1:0-2312 GCA_031371965.1 Sulfuriferula sp. | reverse complement strand
CCGTTGCGCATCCAGTATTCGTGCACATTGGCAGCCAGCGCGGCGATGTAGCCGGGATCGTCGTGATAATGGCGGACCGTGCGCAGCGCCGGCTGATTGCGTTTTGTTTCCAGAATCTGATACACCGCATCGAGCGCGGTGGCGGTGCTGCTGGCGGCGTATTGCGGGTACATCGGCAGTGCCAGAATGCGGTCGCAGCCTTGCTCGCTGAGCCGGGTCATGGCACTGGCCACGGATGGGTTGCCGTAGCGCATGGCGTAATCCACCACAAAGGGCGATTTAATGCGCTCGCCCAGCCAGCCCTTGAGCAATTTGGCCTGCTTCTCGGTGTGAAAGCGCAGCGGTGAACCTTCGCTGGTCCAGATGGCAGCGTATTTAGCGGCGGATTTTTTAGGACGGGTGGTGAGGATTACGCCATTTAGGATCAGCCACCAGATGGCGCGCGGGATTTCCACCACGCGCGGGTCGGACAGAAATTCTTTCAGGTAGGGTTTGAGCGCCTGCTTGGTCGGGGCATCCGGTGTGCCCAGGTTGATCAGCAGGATGCCGGTTTTGGCAACATTGCCATGGGTATGGGCAGGTTCGGTCAGGTAACGCGACATGGCGGGTTTGGGTTTCTCAAATTTTTGTAACGGTAGCGTTTGTCAATGAAACGACAACGCGCTGGAGAGCAGCTTGGCGGTGATGTCCACAATCGGGATGATGCGCTCGTAGGCCATGCGGGTGGGGCCGACCACGCCCAGCGTACCGACGAGTTCGCCGTTGACTGTATAGGGGGCGGTGACCACGCTGCAGCCGTCCAGAGGGTCCACTTCGGATTCGCCGCCGATGAATATCTGCACCCCGTGTGCGCGCTGGCTGATGTCCAGCAACTGCATCAGCGAGGTTTTTTGTTCGAACATGTCGAACAGTTTGCGCAGCCGCTCCATGTTTGAGGACAGCTCGTTGACCTTGAGCAGATTGTGTCCGCCCGACATGACCAGATCATCGCGGTTGGGTGCGAGTGCTGCGCTGCCGGCAGTGAGTGCCAGATTCATCAGGCCGTTGATGTCCTGATGCAGTTGCTGCAGTTCATCCTGCATCAGGCGGCGCACGTCGGCAAAGGTTTTGCCGGCGTAATTCTGGTTGAGGAAATTGGCGGCGCGGGTGAGTTCCGACGGGGTGTAGGCGCGGTCGGTGAGGAGTACGCGGTTTTGCACTTCGCCTTCCGCGGTGATGATAATGAGCAGGATGCGTTTTTCCGACAGGCTGATAAATTCAAGCTGGCGGAATGCCGTGCTGCGCCGTCCCGGAACCAACACCACCCCGGCGAAACGGGTCAGGTCGGACAACAGTTGGGAAGCATTCGTGGCCAGCCGTTGCGGGTCGTCCGCGTGCAGCTGTTCTTCCAGCTGGCTCATTTCCTTGCTGTTGAGGGGCTGGATGGTGAGCAGGGAATCCACGAAAAAACGATAACCCAACGCTGTCGGGACACGCCCTGCCGAGGTGTGCGGGCTGGTCACCAGGCCCATGTCCTCCAGATCGGCCATCACGTTGCGGATGGAAGCGGGGCTTAAATCCAGCGCGGAATACTTGGACAGCGTGCGTGAACCCACCGGCTGGCCTTCCGCAACATAGCGTTCGACCAGGGTTTTGAGCAGAATTTGGGCGCGTTCAGTGAGCATGATTGGCGATTGTACAAGGGAGCCCTGGATAATTCATCATTTGATCAGATACATGATGCGAAAAAACCTGAATTCAATTTCATTTTCACTGTCTCTTTGCGGTTAACGGACATTTTCAGTATTAACGGCTTTACCGTGCATTACATTAGGCAAGCAAAATCAAAACGGAGTGCTACCATCCTGATTTTGAAATTTGCACCGCAGACAGTCTGAAATCCAACTCCCATTATTGAACGCGATCAACGGAAAATAATCTGTGAACACGCCTACTCAGCCCCCGTCCTCTTCCCAACTACCCGCCACGCAGCATCGTCGACGCCGTTTTCGCGGTGTCCTGATAGTGGCTGTGCTGGCAATCATTGTCGGTTTGCTGGTATGGGGAGCGAAGCACAACAGCAGCGCACCGCATGGTGCCCCAGATAAAAAGCGCGGCGCCGGCGGTCCGACACCGGTGACCGCCGCCATGGCTCGCGTGCAGCCGGTTCCGGTATGGCTCAGTGCACTCGGTACGGTCACGCCGCGCAGCTACGTGAACGTGATGCCACGCGTCACCGGCCTGCTGCAAAGCGTGCATTATCGTGAAGGGCAGATGGTCAAGGCAGGGCAATTGCTCGCACAGATCGATCCGCGACCATTCCAGATCGCCGT
>JANMKH010000414.1:0-1743 GCA_031371965.1 Sulfuriferula sp. | reverse complement strand
GCCGGATTATATTGAAGGCATTCTCGACACCCCGGAAGACAATGAAGGCGGTGGCGAAAGTGCCGTTGGCGGCGGTGATGCAGAGAGCGACCCGCTGTATGACGAAGCCGTCGCTCTGGTATTGAAAACCAAGCGCCCATCGATCTCTGCCGTGCAGCGCCATCTGCGTATCGGCTACAACCGCGCCGCGCGGCTGATCGAGGCCATGGAACAGGCCGGGCTGGTCACGCCGATGCAGAGCAATGGCAACCGTGAAGTGCTGGCCCAGAATCGGGAATGAAGATCGTGCACACTCAAGTTACTGCTTCATATCAATGGAGCCTGCATATCGGTGCAAACCATTTACTGAAAAACCTGTCCACCTCATTCATCCTGCCTATTCGACTTAAGCCCAATGAAAAAACTCAGCCTCCTTACCACACTCCTGATTTTCTCCGCCAGCGCTGCGGCATCCAGCATCGATGCGCTCAAGGCCTTCGTCGCAGATACTCAAACGGCGCGCGCCACGTTCACGCAGACCGTGCTGGACAAGAATGGCCATACGCGCCAGCAGTCATCCGGCACCATGGCTTTCGCGCGTCCCGGCAAATTCCGCTGGGTGTATGAGAAGCCCTACGAGCAGGTGATTGTGGGGGACGGCAAAAAAATCTGGCTGTACGATGCCGATCTGCAACAAGTCACCATCAAGAAGCTGGGGCAGGCACTGGGCAGCAGCCCGGCGGCACTGCTGGCGGGCAGCAAGGACATCGACAAGTTTTACACGATCAGCGATGCCGGCACCCGCGATGGCCTGGAGTGGCTGGACGCGCGCCCCAAGGACAAGGAAAGCACGTTTGAAAACGTGCGCATGGGATTCAGCAAAAACACGCTGGTAACCATGGAAATCAAGGACAATTTCGGCCAGACCACGGTGCTGAAATTCGCCGGGCTTCAACGTAATCCGGTGCTCCCCGCCAGCGATTTCCATTTCACCCCGCCTCAGGGCGTGGACGTCATCTCCGACGGCAAGTGAGTCACGCCGACCTGTTCGATCGTCCGCTGGACGGCGCCCCGCTGGCCGAACGGTTGCGGCCGCGCAACCTGGATGAAGTGATCGGCCAGACCCATCTGCTCGGCCCCGGCAAACCGCTGCGCGTCGCGTTTGTATCCGGCAAGCCGCACTCGATGATCCTGTGGGGGCCGCCTGGCGTGGGCAAGACTACGCTGGCGCGGCTGATGAGCGATGGTTTCGACATGGAGTTCATCGCGTTGTCCGCCGTGCTCTCCGGGGTCAAGGAAATCCGCGAGGCGGTGGCGCGCGCGGAAATGATGCAAGGCCAGGGACGGCGTACCCTGCTGTTTGTGGACGAGGTGCATCGTTTCAACAAATCCCAGCAGGACGCTTTCCTGCCGTTCGTTGAAGCCGGGCTGCTCACCTTTATCGGCGCCACTACCGAGAACCCTTCGTTCGAGGTCAACAGCGCGCTGCTGTCGCGCGCCCAGGTGTATGTGTTGAAACCCCTAGAGGAGGCCGATCTCGCTGCGCTGCTGGAACGTGCACGGGGCAATGTCTACCCGGACATTGCCATCACCGAGGCTGCGCGCGCCCAACTCACCGGTTATGCCGATGGCGATGCGCGGCGTTTGTTAAATCTGCTGGAACAAGCCGCCAATGCTGCACTCGATGCCGCTCGCCATGAGATCGACGAGGAGTTCATCCAGACCACGCTGGCCCGCGGCGCGCGGCGCTTCGACAAGGGCGGC
>JANMKH010000408.1:0-1571 GCA_031371965.1 Sulfuriferula sp. | reverse complement strand
CGGCTTGCGCCCGGCTTACCATCGCAGCACCCATCAGCACCGCACCGGATGCGGATAAAAAATCTCGACGACTGGTCATGGTCACTCCTTGTTCGATAGAATGGCGGGCAGATTACCGCCCAGTGCGGCGGTCAGGTCTGTCTGGGCGACCCAGTAGTCTTTCAGCGCATTGATGTAGCCATTCACGCTCAGCACCTGTTCGCGCGCGTCCGCCAGCAGCTCGAATACGCTGATGAGCATGCCGTTGTAGCGCAGCATGTTCTCGTCCGATATCTGCTTTCTGAGCGGCACGATGTTGTCGCGGTAATGTCTGGCAAGGTCGTAGGCACTGCGATAGCCGAGGTAGCTTTCACGCACTTCGCTGCGGGCGTTGACGGCGGTTTCGGCAAGCTGATTGACCGACTGCATATAGATCGCTTCGGCCTTGGCCACGCGTGCACTACCCCAGTCGAACAGCGGAATCTCCAGACTGAGTTCATAGCCTGTGGCACGCGGCAACCCGCTGTCGGTATTGCGCAAATAGCCCAGATCCAGCACGTTGATGAAGCGGGTCGTGCGGGTGAGACCCAGCGATGACGCGAGACTGGCCGTCTGCTGTCTGGCCGCCTGAATATCGAGGCGATTAGTGATGGCGTATGCTTCGGCATCCTGCACTTGCAGCGGTTTGGCGGGCAGGTCGGGCAGGCGCTCGGGCAACTGGAACTGCGTCTCGCTGCCCCACAAGCCCAGCAGGCGCGTCAATTTTTCGCGCGCCATCACCGCTTCCTGTTCAGTCCGCGCCAGCGCTGCCGTGGCATCAGCATAAAATACCTGCTCGCGGTTCTGCTCCAGCTTGCTCCAGTTGCCCACCCTGGCCATGCGGTTGCCCAGTTCAGCGCCTGCCTGCGCCGCCGCATTGACCTGCCTGGCGTACATCACACTTTGCTGGGCAGCCACTGCCTCGAAATAGGCCTTGCGCGTGGCGGCGGCCAGACGCAGCACCTGATTGGCCACTTGCAGCTTTACCGCCTCAAAACGCTGCCGTTCCAGGCGGCTTGCCTGGGGCAGCATGATCAGGTTGACCAGGCTCATCGTAAAGGTGCGCTCAATTATCGTATCCGCACCCTGCGTGATGTGCTTGAAATCGAACCTGGGGTTTTGCAAACGCCCGGCCTGCACCAGATCCGCTTCGGCAATACCCAGCTCGGCATAGCCGGCCTGCAGCCCCCGATTGTTCAATAGCGCAATTTGCACTGCACCCCCGGCATTCAGCGGTTTTGCCAGCAGGTTTTTGATGGAGACATCGACAGCCTTCGCGTCATCGCTGTTGCGTACCGGCTTGACCGTTTTGCCCAGTCGCGCTTCGCTAAGCTGCGCCACCGAATCAAACCCGCCATCTTTGGAGAACGTCGCGCAACCGCCCAGCAGCAGCGTGAGCGCAACGCCTGACACTGTTCCGCGCATCAATGAATAGCTGTTCACGGTTGGCCTCCTTGCTGCGGTTTGCCGGTATCGCCCGACATATCCATGCCGCTCATCGCATCCTCCTTGCCGACGGCCTCGTTGGCGGAACGCCAGTTTTTGTCCGGCGA
>JANMKH010000398.1:0-5926 GCA_031371965.1 Sulfuriferula sp. | reverse complement strand
AACGTGGGAATCATGTCCACTATAGGCCGATAGACGGTATGGAACGGACGATGAACGGCAACTTGAAAATTACAGGTTTGGAAGTAATAAAAAATTACGGCCATCGGCAAAAAGCCGACGGCCGTATGTTCAGGAGATATATTTCCTGTTAATTCATGGAGCGGTTACTTATGGGCGAATATAAGCGTAGCCTTGTCTTTGTTTTTCCATCAGCTCCACCACACCGGCTTTCACGTAGCCAATATTCGGCAACATATCTTCTTTGGTAAGCTTCGTATTGGTCATGGTGTTCTCGCAGGCAACGACACGCACACCCGTGCCTAGTGCTTCTGCCACGCGCGTGCCGACCTCGGAATCCATTTTCAGCATGCCGATGCCAGGGCCATAGGCAACGACTTCAATATCCGTATTGCCTTTGCCCAGATCATGCTGGATATTTTTCACATTATTAAGCGTCAGATTCCATTTTTTTGGGTCCGCATCACTGACCTGAAACACCACCTTCTGCTTGGCCACGCCCTGCATTTCTGCGGAGGTCGCGTTGACCGGCTGGGTGCCGGTAGCTGTTGCAGTTAATGATGTGCCTGCTGCAAACACGGCTGCAGCCATCACTAAACTGCCGATAAGATTTGTCTTCAATTTTGTCTCCTTGGGTTCACGGGTGTCATTGTAGGTATTTACGAAAGCAGCCGATTAAATTTGGCCGCCCCGCATATATAGACGATACCCAAGGCAGTTATATTCCATCCACAGGCATGTTTTTAATATGCTGATCATGAAAATAATATGAATCAGGAAGTTATTGAAAGCAGTCAGAGCATGAGAAATCGTTCAGCCACCACCAGAGCGCCGAAAATAAGCACCAGAACGACGCCGAATTTGAGGACATTCCAGACGAACTGCACGTAGCGCCGGTCGCCGGTGAATAGATACAGGCCGCCGGAAACCACCAACGCCAGCAGTGTCAGCACAAACAGCAGGCGAATAATTATCACGCAGATTTATATCGCTGCAGCGTGCAGTTGCTGTATCCCTGCAGGCGCGCTGGTTTCATCGTCAAAACTGACATACTCCCAGGCGCTCTGATCCTGCAGCAAAGTGCGCAACAGGCGGTTATTGAGTGCGTGGCCGGACTTGTACGCATAGAACGCGCCAATGAAGGGATGACCGAGAATATACAAGACGCCGATGGCGTCCAGCACCTTGTGTTTGACGAATTCGTCTTCGTAGCGCAGGCCGTCGTTGTTCAGTACCCGAAATTCATCCATGACGATGGCATTGTCCAGGCTGCCACCCAACGCCAGACCATTGGCACGCAGCCATTCAACCTCCTGCATGAAGCCGAAGGTGCGCGCGCGGCTGACTTCCTTGATATAGGAAGTGTTGGCAAAATCGAGGGTGATTTCCTGGCCGGATTTTTCGAACACCGGGTGCTTGAAATCGATGGTAAAGCTGATCTTGAAACCGTCAAAAGGCTCGAAACGAACCCATTTGTCACCTTCTTCTACCAGGACGGTTTTCTTGATACGTACGAATTTCTTCGCCGCGTTCTGCGCTTCTATTCCCGCCGACTGCAGCAGAAATACGAACGATGAGGCCGAGCCGTCCATAATCGGGACTTCCGGGCCATCCAGATCCACATATATGTTATCCACACCCAGGCCAGCCAGGGCCAACATCAAGTGCTCGACGGTAGCGACGCTGGTTTGACCATTGTCCAACGTAGAGCACAGCCGGGTATCGCCCACCAGTTCGGCAGAAACGGGCATATCTACCGGGCTGGCCAGATCAACGCGGCGAAACACCACGCCGGTATTGGGTGCAGCCGGGCGCAACGTCATCAGGACTTTTTCGCCCGTATGCAGACCCACGCCCGAGGCGCGGATCACGTTTTTCAGTGTGCGTTGTCGGATCATGCAAATATCCCTAATGAATCAGCGCATTATAGCGCGGATTCCGAAATCCTGACTGGCTGAATAAGCCAGCCGGGATTCAGTCGGCTTGTTTGCGCAGGAATGCCGGAATATCCAGCAGTTCCATGCCCGACTGCCGCATCGCCTCGACCTGTGCTTCACGACGATTGTTGCGGAATACGGCGGGCTCGGCTTCCGTGTTTTGATATTCCGCCGTCGAAGTCGCGTAATGATGATCCGTACCGGTTTTAACAATTACCGGTTTTGCTTGACTACGCGCCACCGGGCTGCCCAGACCTGTCGCCACCATGGTCACACGCAACTCTTCGCCCATGTTTTCATCTACCACGGCACCCACGATCACGGTCGCTTCTTCAGCCGTAAAGCTCTTGATGGTGTTCATCACTTCATGGATTTCACGCATCTTCAGGTGAGCGCTGGCAGTAATATTCACCAATACGCCGCGCGCTCCAGCCAGGTTGATGTCTTCGAGCAGCGGGCTCGCCACAGCTTGCTGTGCTGCCTGACGCGCGCGCTCGGCGCCACTCGCCACTGCGGAACCCATCATCGCCATACCCATTTCCGACATGACGGTTTTCACGTCGGCAAAATCGACGTTAACCAGGCCGGGGCAATTGATTACTTCGGCAATACCCGCCACCGCACCATGCAACACATTATTGGCTGCTGTGAATGCATCCAGCATGGAGACGTCCTCACCCAGCACCTGCATCAGCTTCTCGTTGGGGATGATGATGAGCGAATCCACATGACGTGACAGTGCCTCGATGCCGGCATTCGCCAGGCGTACGCGCTTGCCTTCGAACATGAATGGCTTGGTCACTACCGCTACAGTCAGAATACCCATTTCCTTAGCCACTTCGGCAACCACCGGGGCAGCACCCGTGCCGGTACCCCCACCCATGCCGGCCGTGATGAACAGCATGTCCGCGCCTTCGATCAACTCGGCGATACGCTCGCGGTCTTCCAGCGCAGCTTCGCGACCGATTTCCGGATTGGCGCCTGCGCCCAGTCCGCGCGTCACGCCCGTACCCAGTTGCAACTGGATTTTGGCCTTGTTGCGCTGCAGCGCCTGCGCATCGGTATTGATGCTGATGAACTCCACACCCTGCACACCAAAATCGATCATGTGGTCGACCGCATTACCGCCGCAACCGCCCACACCTATGACTTTGATAATTGCATCCTGCGTTTGTGTATCCACGATTTCAAACATTGCCATCTCCTTTATCAACCAATCAAAATTTACCCGGACCACTTACTGCTCAACCCGCTACCGCTATCCATCAAAAATTCTTGAACCAGCCCCTCATACGCTCCAAAATTTGCTTTACCGAACTCCCCGAAAATTTCATCGGCTGATGCCGATCTTGTTGATCCATACCTGCCAGCAGCAAACCCACACCCGTTGCATAGCGTGCGTTGCGCAGCATCTCCGACAAACCGCCGGTGTATTGCGGCAAGCCCAGTCGCACCGGCATGTGAAACACTTCTTCGCCCAAATCCACCATGCCCTGCATCGCCGCAGAGCCTCCGGTAATCACGATGCCGGAACGCATCAACTCCTCGAATCCACTGCGCCGCAACTCGGCCTGTACCAGTTCGTAGAGTTCCAATACGCGCGGCTCGATCACCTCGGCCAGGGTCTGGCGCGATAGCTGGCGCGGTCCGCGTTCGCCCACTCCGGGCACCTCAACCATGTCATGCGCGCCGGCCAATTGGCGTAGCGCGCAACCGTGCGCGATCTTGATGTCTTCTGCGTCCTTCAACGGGGTGCGCAGCGCCAGTGCGATGTCGTTGGTAATCTGGTCGCCGGCTATCGGTATGACTGCGGTATGGCGAATCGCCCCCTGGGTAAATACCGCGATATCGGTGGTACCACCGCCGATGTCCACCAGCGCTACGCCCAGATCTTTTTCATCCTCGGTCAGCACTGCCAGAGCCGAGGCCAGCGGCTGCAGTACCAGATCGCGCACTTCCAGCCCACAGCGCCGCACGCACTTGATGATGTTCTGTGCGGCGGACACCGCGCCGGTCACGATGTGCACTTTCACTTCCAGGCGCACGCCGCTCATGCCGAGCGGCTCACGCACATCCTCCTGGCCATCCACCAGATATTCCTGAGGCAGGATGTGCAGGATTTGCTGGTCGGTGGGAATATTCACTGCGCGTGCCGTCTCGATTACCCGATCCACATCAAGCTGGCTGACTTCCTTGTCTTTGATCGGCACCATGCCGTGCGAGTTGAAGCTTTTGATGTGGCTACCGGCAATACCGGTGTAAACCTCGCGAATCTTGCAATCCGCCATCAACTCGGCTTCCTCCAGTGCACGCTGAATTGCGCTGACGGTGGATTCGATATTCACCACCACACCTTTTTTCAGACCGCGCGACGGATGGCTGCCCATGCCAATCACCTCCAAGCCACCCTCGGGCGACACTTCTGCCACAATCGCGAGAATTTTAGAGGTGCCAATGTCGAGTCCTACGATCAGCTCGCGTGTGTCCTTGTATCTGCTCATCCCTGCTTTCCTTGCCCCGTGACCAAGCGGGCGCTATGTAATAGATCTTGGCGAAATTGATGTTGGCGGGATGCCTCGTGCAATCCGGCATGTTTGACGGCAGCGACCGGTACACGCACCGCAAACCCATTGGGGTAGCGCAAATCCACATAAGTCACCGGCGTTGCCACATTGGCCAGCGTGCGCGGATACAGCGCCACGAAGCTGGCCAGGCGCGTATCCATGTGTTCACGTCCCAACGCGATGTTCATGCCGTCATCCAGACGGATACTCCAGGCCCGGCGGGCGCTCAGATCCACTTCGACCGGCCGATGATGCAAGGGCAGCAGAATGCGGCTGAAATCGGCATAGCGCTGCGCCACTTCCTTCTCGCTACCGGGCGGCCCTGACAACAGCGGCAAAGGTTGTGCAGTCGCCGCCTGGAATACTTCGCCATAGGTATTCAACAAGCCTTCATCACCCCAACGCGCCAGAGGTTTGTGTTCCTCCAGCGTTACTTCCAGCGCATCCGGCCAGTGCCGACGCACACTGGCGCTGCGTACCCACGGCAGCTTGGTGAATGCAGCACGGGCTGAATCCAGATCAGCCGAGAAAAAATTGCCGCGCAAGTGCTGGTACACCACCAGATTCACTTGCTCGCGCGTCACATGCCGGGCACCATTCACCTTGATCTGGCGCAGATCAAACCAGGGCAAGCGCGAAGCCAGCACCAGCAACGCCCACAGCACGATGAGCGCGGTTGCCCACAGGCTCCAGCGGGTCAGGCGCGCCAGCGCGACTTCGTCATCCCACACGGGCCAACTCCAGAATTTTCAACACCAGCATGTCGAAATCCATGCCTGCCGCGCGCGCCGCCATTGGCACCAGACTGTGATCGGTCATGCCGGGCGAAGTATTGGCCTCCAGGAAATACGGCTTGCCAGCCGCATCCAGCATCACATCCAGACGCGCCCAGCCGCTGCACCCCAGCACCTCGAAAGCCTTCAGCGCCAGCGCCTGGATGGCTTGCTCCTCGGCTGCGGGCAAACCGCAGGGCACACGGTACTCGGTGTCGTCGCGCAAATATTTGGCTTCAAAATCGTAGAAATCTTTTTTCGGCACCAGGCGGATCATCGGCAATACGCTGTCACCGAGAATCGCGCAGGTATATTCGCCCCCGGCAATGAAACGTTCCGCCAGGACCAGCGCGTCAAACTTTGACGCCTTTTCCCAGGCGGGTTTCAGGTCGGCTGCAGTGGTCACCTTGCTCATGCCGATACTGGAACCCTCACGCGCCGGTTTAACGAAAATCGGCAAGCCCAGCTTGCGCACCACCGCCGCAAAATTCGTTTCGGCATCGAGCAACGCATACTCCGGCGTGGGCACGCCAGCCGCCTGCCACAACAGCTTGGTGCGCCATTTGTCCAGCGCCAATGCCGATGCCATCACGCCGCTGCCGGTGTAAGGAATACCCAGCAATTCCAGCGCGCC
>JANMKH010000392.1:0-14282 GCA_031371965.1 Sulfuriferula sp. | reverse complement strand
CCCGGATTCTCCGGCGCAGACTTGGCCAATCTGGTAAACGAAGCGGCGCTGTTCGCTGCGCGCGGTAACAAGCGTCTGGTGGACATGGATGATTTCGAGTATGCCAAAGACAAGATCATGATGGGTGCCGAACGTAAAAACATGGTCATGCCGGAAGTAGAGCGTCGTAATACTGCCTATCATGAGGCGGGTCACGCAGTGGTGGCATATACGCTGGATAAGACCGATCCGGTACATAAAGTCACCATCATTCCGCGTGGCCGTGCACTGGGACTGACTATGCAGTTGCCGACCGAAGACCGCTACAGCATGGATCGCGAACAGATACTGCAAAATATATCGGTACTGTTCGGTGGCCGAATTGCTGAAGAAGTGTTCATGAACCACATGACCACAGGCGCTTCCAACGACTTCGAACGGGCTACGGAAATGGCACGGCGCATGGTGACCCAATGGGGCATGTCGGATGCTTTGGGGCCTATGGTGTACGGTGAGAACGATGGTGAAATCTTCCTGGGGCGAAGCGTGACGACGCACAAGAATGTGTCTGAGGCCACCATGCAAAAAGTGGATATGGAGATTCGCCGCATCATCGATCAGCAGTACGCGCTGGCTCGCAAGATCCTTGAAGACCGTCGTGACAAGGTGGAAGCCATGGCGCACGCTCTGCTGGAGTGGGAAACCATTGATGCTGATCAGATTGGAGATATCATGAAAGGCCAGCCGCCCCGCCCGCCCAAGCCTGCAGCGAGTGTCAACGCCAGCCCGCCTAGCCCACCGCCGGGCGGAGTACCGACAACTACGCCAGCGCCCACTACGACGCCAGCACAAGAAACCTGATCGCATTAGACAGGTAACGCAACACCAGCCAGGGGCTATAATGCAGCCCCTGGCTTTTTTGTTTTGTTCGCGATGATTTTGCGCTGCGGCAATATCCAACTCGATGTGTCCACTCCCCGTATCATGGGGATTCTTAATGTCACCCCCGATTCATTTTCGGATGGTGGCCGGTACACGCACATTGCCTATGCGGTAGAGCATGCTCATCAGTTAATCGCGGAGGGCGCGGCGATAATCGATATCGGAGGTGAATCTACCCGTCCCGGAGCACACTGGGTAGCATTGCAGCAGGAGATGGATCGGGTGTTGCCGCTGCTAACCGCATTGCAAGGTTGCGGAGCAGTTCTGTCAGTGGATACACGTAAACCCGAAATCATGGTTGCTGCGATTGCGGCAGGCGCACACATGATTAATGATATTGATGCTCTCCAGGCACAAGGGGCGTTGCAGGCTGTCGCATCGGGCGAAACTGCGGTGTGTTTGATGCACAAACAAGGCGAACCGCAAGCCATGCAAAACAATCCGAGCTACGGCGATGTAGTAGCCGAGGTCACTGATTTTCTTGCTGAGCGCATGGCTGTGGTGATGGATGCGGGCATTGCGCGCGAGCGTATCGTGGTGGATCCGGGCTTTGGTTTTGGTAAATCGCTGACACATAATCTTAAACTTTTACACCATCTTGACCGTATTACTCAACTGGGGGTGCCGGTACTGGCGGGAATTTCGCGCAAAACCATGCTCGGCAAGGTTACTGGCCGGGCAGTAGGGCAGCGTGAATATGCCGGTTTGGCCGCACAGACATTAGCCGTCTTGCGCGGTGCACGCATTTTGCGTGTCCACGATGTTGCTGCATGTCAGGATGCATTAAAAATAATTCAGGCTGTGGAGGAGTGTGATGAGTAGAAAATATTTTGGTACGGATGGCATCCGCGGCCGGGTCGGAGATAACCCGATAACGCCGGACTTCGTCATGCGTTTGGGCTATGCGGCAGGCAAAGTGCTGGCTTCCGGTACCTCGGGTTTGGCAGCGGGAGAAAACCCGGTAGTCTTGATTGGAAAAGATACACGCATTTCCGGATACATGCTGGAAGCTGCCCTGCAGGCCGGCCTGTGCGCCGCCGGTGTGGATGTGCGTCTGGTGGGGCCAATGCCAACACCGGCGGTGGCTTATCTGACCCGTGCGCTACGCCTGCAGGCAGGAGTGGTGATTTCCGCCTCGCATAATCCGTTCGAAGACAACGGCATCAAGTTTTTTTCCGCAACTGGCGCCAAACTGCCGGACGCAACCGAACTGGCCATTGAAGCACTGGTGGATGAGCCGATGGAAACCATGCCTTCCAGAGGGCTGGGACGAGTCAAGCGCATTGAAGACGCTGCCGCACGCTATATCGAGTTCTGCAAGAGTACTTTCCCGTTTGATCGCGACTTGCGTGGTCTACGCATTGTGCTGGACTGCGCACACGGTGCGACTTACCATGTCGCCCCGCATGTGCTGCATGAACTGGGTGCAGAAGTAATTCCCATCGGTAATCACCCGGATGGTTTCAATATTAACCGCGAATGCGGTGCGACTCACACCAACGCGATGAACACTGCGGTGCGTCGCCATCGTGCTGATTTTGGCATTGCGCTGGATGGTGATGGTGACCGCCTGATGATGGCGGATGCCGACGGCACGATTTTCGACGGCGATCAACTGGTCTACGCAATTGCCAGGCACCGTTCAGAAGGTGGTTCCCTGAAGGGCGGTGTGGTTGGCACCTTAATGACCAACCTGGGTATGGAGCACGCGTTGGGACGCCTGAATATCCCGTTTGCCCGTGCCAAGGTGGGGGATCGCTATGTACTGGAATTGCTGCAGAAAAATGGCTGGCAATTGGGTGGGGAAACATCGGGTCATGTGTTGTGCCTGGACAAGCACACCACCGGCGACGGTATCATTTCTGCTCTGCAAGTGCTCCATGCGTTGCGCGACAGCGGCACATCGTTGGCCGAATACACTGCGGATCTCAAGCTGTACCCACAAGTGCTGCTCAACGTGCGGGTGGCTAAAGGCTTTGACCTTGATCATGCCACAGTGCGGCAGGCATGTGACGATGCTGAAAGTGCTTTGGGCAAGGATGGCCGTATCGTGCTGCGTGCATCGGGTACCGAGCCGTTGATTCGCGTAATGGTTGAAAGTACTTGCCCGGATCAGTCCCGGCTTCAGGCTGAACATATTGCGCAGGCGGTACGTCAGGCAGCACCTTGAACATGGATTGCTTGCGTATTAAAAAAGCCGTGATTGCGGCTTTTTTTAATACAAGCGTAAACAGATCGGGTCAGCCAAATTTCCCGGTAATGTAATCTTCTGTGGCTTTCTGTTTTGGATTGGTGAACACCAGATCGGTCTTGCCGAACTCGATCATTTCACCCAGGTACATGTAGGCGGTGAAGTCGGAAACCCGTGCCGCCTGTTGCATGTTGTGAGTGACGATGGCGATGGTGTAGTCGGTTTTGAGCTCGTGGATCAATTCTTCGATACGTGCGGTGGAAATTGGATCGAGCGCCGAAGCCGGTTCGTCCAGCAGCAATACTTCCGGCTTGACTGCGATGCCGCGCGCGATGCACAGGCGTTGTTGCTGGCCCCCCGACAGGCTATTGCCGCTGCGGTTCAGGATGTCCTTTACTTCATTCCACAGTGCAGCTTTTTTCAGCGCCCATTCCACGCGTTCGTCCATGGCCGAGCGCCCCATGCTTTCATACAGTTTGATGCCGAACGCGATGTTATCGTAAATCGACATGGGGAACGGTGTCGGTTTCTGGAATACCATGCCAACCCTGGCGCGAAGCTTGTTGAGGTCGGCGCCCTTTTCCAGGATGTTTTGCCCGTCCAGCAAGATTTCGCCTTCGGCACGCTGCCCAGGGTACAGGTCATACATGCGATTCATGGTGCGCAGCAGGGTTGACTTGCCGCAGCCGGAAGGGCCGATAAAGGCGGTGACTTGACGGTCCGGGATATCCAGGTTGATGTTTTTCAGGGCATGCGACTTGCCATAGTAAAAATTCAGATTGCGCAGGCTGATTTTTGCGTTGTGATCCATGCTCTGACTCATGTAGGGGTTCCGTGTTTAAGACTTAATGGGATGAAGATTGCTGGCGGAACAGAATACGAGCGGCGACACTGAGTCCGAGCACAGCAGTTGTAATCAGCAGGGCGCCAGCCCACGCCAGTTTGTGCCAATCATCATATGGGCTCATTGCCATCTGGAAAATCACTACCGGCAAGTTGGCCATCGGCGCGTTCATGTTGGTACTCCAGAACTGATTGTTCAGAGCAGTGAACAACAAAGGCGCAGTCTCCCCGCTAATGCGTGCGATCGCTAGCAAAATTCCAGTCAATATTCCTGCTTTGGAGGCGCGCCAAGTGACCATGGTAACCACTTTCCAGTGCGGAGCACCTAGCGCGGCCGCGGCTTCCCGCAAACTGTTGGGAACCAGTTTAAGCATATTTTCGGTGGTGCGAACCACCACCGGTATGACGATCAGGGATAGCGCAAATGCGCCGGCCCAACCTGAAAAATGTCCCGTACTGACCACATAAACCTCATACACAAACAAACCGATTACGATGGACGGTGCGGACAGCAGGATGTCATTGATAAAGCGAGTAGTCGGTGCCAGCCAGCCACGCTGACCAAATTCAGCCAGGTAGGTGCCAGCCAGAATGCCGATTGGCGTGCCCACCAGGGTAGCGATGAAGGTCATTAGCAGGCTGCCTACAATGGCGTTGAGAAGACCCCCGGTACTGCCTGGTGGGGGGGTGGATTTGGTAAACATTTCCAGACTCACGCCACCCAAACCATAGGTCAGCAATGTCCATAGTATCCAGGCCAGCGCTGACAGGCCGATCAGCATGGTTGCGAGCGAGGCGATCAAATTAAATTTGTTGGCGAATTGCCGTCGTGCGTAGAGGGAAAACATGCAAGCTCCTAGCTTTTTTTGCCTTCGTGCTTGCCCAATTGCAGCAGCAGCAGTTTGGACAAGGCCAGCACAACAAAGGTGATGAAGAAGAGAATAAGCCCAAGTTCGATCAGGGCCGAAGTATAGAGTTTGCCATCTGCTTCGGTAAATTCATTGGCGAGCGCCGAGGATATGGTATTGCCAGGCATCATCAGTGATGTGCTGAGCTGATGCGCATTACCAATCACAAACGTGATTGCCATGGTTTCACCCAGGGCACGCCCGAGTCCAAGCATGATGCTGCCAACTACGCCGATTTTGGTATACGGAAGAACAATATTCCACACCACTTCCCAGGTAGTTGCGCCCAGGCCGTATGCAGATTCCTTGAGCAATGGTGGCACGATTTCAAATACGTCACGCATGACAGAAGCAATAAACGGTATTACCATCAATGCCAGAATCAGCCCGGCAGTTAACATGCCAATACCCATCGGAGCACCTTGAAAAAGGACCCCGAATATTGGCAAAGGACCGAGCTTATCGATCAGCCAGGGCTGGATATGCTCTGCAAACCAGGGAGCAAATACAAATAGCCCCCACATGCCGTAAATAATGCTGGGCACACCGGCCAGCAATTCAATTGCAATGCCCAATGGACGCTTTAGCCATTTTGGTGATAATTCAGTCAGAAATACTGCGATACCAAAGCTGAGCGGAACCCCAATCAGCAATGCAATGATTGATGTTGCCAAGGTGCCGTAGATGGGCACTAACGCACCAAATTTTTCGGTGACCGGGTTCCATGAGCTATCAGTCAGGAATCCGAGCCCGTAAGCGTGAATTGCAGGCATGCTGCCCATCACTAAGGAAACCAGGATGCCGACCAGCAAGGCCAGCACGATAAATGCAAAAACTCGTGTGGCACCACGGAATAACTTGTCCTGCCACATGAAGCGGCGAGTACGATGGGTGGATAACGGGTTGCTCATGTGATTCGTGCCAAGTCGATTATCGTATTGATTGCACAGATAGGCTGACACCTATAAAAGTCATATTTCATCGCGGTGCCAATATTATTTATGGGGAAAATTTATGCTTGTATATCATGCTGATATAGTGAAGTATTGGTTTCCTGTATTCGCATTCATGTAAGGTTGCCTTTAATTTAAAGGGCCTTTCATTAGTTAATTAAACCCCGGTATACAGAAGCATACCGGGGTTCATTCGTACCGATTAACGAACGGTTTGGGCTACCAAACTGTTTTGTTGTTTGTATCCTTAATCTGGGTTTTCCATGCACTGGTGATGATCTTCGTCACGCTATTCGGCAGCGGGACATAATCCAAACTTAGCGCCATATCATTACCGTTAGCGTACGCCCAGTCAAAGAAATTCAACACGGCTTTGGCTATTGCCGGTTTGCTCTGCACTTTGTGCATCAGGATGAATGTGGCCCCAGTAATGGGCCAGCTTGCTTTGCCGGGCTCATTGGTGAGAATTTCGTAAAAACCTGGAGCATGCTGCCAATCTGCACCAGCCGCCGCAGCCTTAAAGGCATTCGCTTCCGGCGCGACAAAGACGCCATCCTTATTCTGCATGAGCGCGTAAGGAATCTTATTTTGTTTGGCATAAGCGTACTCTACATAGCCAATCGATCCCTGGATGCGTTGTACGAAGGAGGCCACGCCCTCGTTGCCCTTGCCACCTACGCCCACAGGCCAAGGCACGGAAGTGTCATTACCTACCTTTTGTTTCCATTCCGGGCTGACCTTGTCCAGATAGTTGGTGAAGATAAATGTGGTGCCGGAACCATCCGAACGATGCACTACAGTAATCGCGGAGGCGGGCAGATGGATGCCTTTATTCAAGGCTGCAATAGCCGGGTCATTCCATTTGTTGACTTTCCCCATGAAAATATCTGCAAGTACCGCGCCGTTCAGTCGAACACTACCCGATGCCACGCCACGCAGGTTGATTACCGGTACAACGCCACCGACAACTGTGGGGAATTGCATCAGGCCGTTTTTTTCCAGCACCTCGGGTTTTAGCGGCATGTCGGAAGCGCCAAAATCTACGGTGTTGGCTTTAATCTGTTTGATACCGCCACCCGAACCGATCGACTGATAATTCATGCCAATCCCGGTTTTGGTCTTGTATGCCGCAGCCCATTTTGCATAAATTGGGTACGGGAAAGTAGCACCCGCGCCAGTAATTTCGTTAGCGAGTGTGGGTGCCGAAAAAGCCCAGCCAGCACCAAATATCAATGCGGCTGCAAGTCCGCGAACGGCAGTTTTTTTCATATGCATAAAAATGTATGTTCCCCGCCTGTTCTTGTAAAGCAAATCGGTTTTAATGAGTTCCAGCACCTCAAGTCCAAGCCGAGACGCTCATGGTAAGGTTAGAATATTACAGAATTATGACGATATGGTTAAGCTAATGGGTGAATGACAGGTTAAACATTGACCAGCACTCCGTGTTGTGTGTACTATTTGCGGCTTTCTATGGGTCGGGTTAAGCGATGCGCAAAAAACTGGTCGCAGGCAACTGGAAAATGCACGGTAGTCTGGTAGAGAATAAGGCATTACTTGACGTTTTGGTGCTTGAATTGGGGCAAGTAACTACTGCTGGCTGCATAGTATGTGCACCGTTCCCATATCTGGCACAGGTGCAGTCGGTATTGTCCGGTAGTGCGCTGGCGTGGGGTGCTCAAAACGTGAGCAACCAGGCGAAGGGGGCATATACTGGTGAGGTTTCTACCTCCATGTTGCAAGATTTTGGTTGCAGATATGTCATCGTTGGGCACTCGGAGCGGCGTGCGCTCTATGGCGAAGATGATGTGTCCGTGGCAGCCAAATTCGTCGCTGCGCAGGCTGCTGGTTTGATACCCATCCTGTGCGTGGGAGAAACGCTAGAAGAACGCGAGGCGAGCGTGACTGAAGCGGTTATCGGCCGTCAACTGGATGCGGTATTGACGGTGTCCGGTATTGAGGGTATGAGACATGCGGTGGTGGCATATGAGCCGGTATGGGCGATAGGTACGGGTAAGACGGCTAGCCCGGAACAGGCGCAGGCCGTGCATGCGTTTATTCGTGCCAGGTTGGCTATGCTGGATAAGAATGTGGCAGCATCTTTGGTGATTCAATACGGCGGTAGCGTAAAAGCTACCAATGCGGCAGAATTGTTCTCCCAACCGGATATCGATGGTGGGTTAATAGGCGGCGCGTCGCTGGTGGCAGATGAATTCATCGCCATTTGTCGGGCGGCACAAGGCTAAGGATATCGATTTGGAAACAGTAATTTTGGTTTTTCATGTGCTGGCAGCCGTGTCAGTGATTGTGCTGGTGCTATTGCAGCAGGGTAAAGGCGCCGACATGGGCGCAGCATTTGGCAGCGGTGCTTCGGGCAGTCTGTTTGGCTCAACAGGTTCGGCCAATTTTTTGAGTCGTGCTACGGCTGTACTTGCGACCACTTTTTTCCTGACCAGTCTGGGATTGACCTATCTTTCTGGGCATCAGCACAAAGCTGTCGGCGTAATGCAAGGCCAGCAAAAAATACAAGTTCAGCCTGTGACACCCGCTGGTGTACCCACGCCAGCTCAGTCTTCAGGTAATGTAGTTCCAGGCAATGCCGGGTCAAAAGCCGGGGAAATTCCCAAGTAATCGGGAGTTGCCATTGGGGCGGATTATCAATCCGTCCTGTCAATACGCCGACGTGGTGAAATTGGTAGACACGCTATCTTGAGGGGGTAGTGGCGTAAAGCTATGCGAGTTCGAGTCTCGCCGTCGGCACCATAAATTCGGATTATGAGGCAATCAGCTTTGATGATTGCGTAACTGATTGATTGTTTTGATAAAAACAATTGATTTTCAGCTTGACACGACGCTTTTCGCGCAACTAAACTGAAACGCTGTGCACGCTTCCCGGAGTCGGGTTGCGTACGGCTTTGGAGTGGATGCATGCTAGAAAATTATTTTCCTGTTTTATTGTTTGTGCTGATTGGTCTCGCCGTCGGCGTAGGGCCGATGGTCATTGGCTGGCTGCTCGCGCCCAATCATCCGGACAGTGAAAAACTTTCGCCCTACGAGTGTGGTTTTGAGGCATTCGAGGATGCGCGCATGAAATTCGACGTGCGTTATTACCTTGTTGCCATTCTGTTCATTTTGTTCGATCTGGAAATCGCCTTCCTGTTTCCGTGGGCGATCGTGCTCGAGGAAATCGGTATGTTCGGTTTCCTTGCCATGGTGATTTTCCTGGGAATTCTTGTCGTTGGCTTTGTGTACGAGTGGATGAAAGGAGCGCTGGAATGGGAATAGAAGGCGTTTTGGAGAAAGGCTTCGTCACCACCACGGCCGACAAGCTGATTAACTGGACTCGTACCGGTTCACTGTGGCCGATGACCTTTGGTCTGGCATGCTGTGCTGTGGAAATGATGCAGGCCGGTGCATCGCGCTATGACCTGGATCGTTTTGGTATTGTGTTTCGCCCCAGTCCACGCCAGTCCGACGTAATGATTGTGGCGGGTACGCTGTGCAACAAAATGGCGCCTGCGCTACGCAAAGTATATGACCAGATGGCCGAGCCGCGCTGGGTGATTTCCATGGGTTCCTGCGCCAATGGAGGCGGCTATTATCACTACTCGTACTCCGTGGTACGCGGTTGCGACCGCATCGTACCGGTGGACGTGTATGTGCCGGGCTGCCCGCCGACTGCCGAAGCGCTGCTTTACGGCATTATCCAGTTGCAGAACAAAATCAAGCGCACCAACACCATCGCGCGTTAACCGGTAGAGCGAGAAGCCATGAATCCGTCACTGGAAAGCCTGTCCGTTACCCTGATCACCGCATTGGGCACCAAGCTCGTTCGGCAGCGGGATGCGCTGGGCGAACTGACCATCGAAGTGCGCGCGCGTGACCTTACCGAGGTTATGACAACGCTGCGCGACCATGCCGGTCTGCGTTTTGAGCAATTGATCGACCTGTGCGGAATGGATTATTCCGCCTATCGAGAGGGTGCCTGGGAAGGGCAGCGTTATGCCGTGGTGTATCACCTGCTCTCCATCAGCAAGAATCGGCGTGTGCGTGTGCGCGCGTTTGCAACCGAGGATGATTTCCCGGTAGTGCCTTCCCTGGTCAAGGTATGGCCTGCCGCCAACTGGTTCGAGCGCGAGGCGTTCGACCTGTTCGGGATTGTATTCGACGGTCACCCGGATCTGCGCCGTATTCTGACCGACTATGGCTTTGTCGGCCATCCGTTCCGCAAGGATTTTCCGCTGTCCGGCAATGTGGAAATGCGTTACGACCCGGAACAGCAGCGCGTGATTTATCAGCCGGTGAGCATAGACCCGCGCGAGGTAACGCCCCGCATTGTGCGTGAAGAGAACTACGGAGAGCGCGCCTGATGGCTGAAATCAGAAATTACACCATGAACTTCGGGCCGCAGCACCCGGCGGCGCACGGTGTGCTGCGCCTGGTGCTCGAGCTGGATGGCGAAGTAATCGAGCGCGCCGATCCGCATATCGGCCTGCTGCATCGCGCTACCGAAAAACTCGCCGAGCACAAGACCTTCATCCAGTCGCTGCCATATATGGATCGCCTGGACTATGTGTCCATGATGAGCAACGAGCACGCTTATGTCATGGCCATCGAAAAGCTGATGGGCATTACCGTGCCGGAACGTGCGCAATATATCCGCGTGTTGTTCGACGAACTCACCCGCATTCTCAACCACCTGCTGTGGCTAGGCGCGCATGCGCTGGATATCGGCGCAATGACTGTGTTCCTGTATGCATTCCGCGAACGCGAAGATTTGATGGATGTGTATGAAGCCGTTTCGGGTGCGCGTATGCATGCGGCCTATTATCGTCCCGGCGGCGTTTACCGCGATCTGCCCGACACGATGCCGCAGTACCAGGCGTCCAAGATTCACAATGCTGCCGCGATTCGCGACATGAATACCAACCGTCAGGGCTCCGTACTCGATTTTATCGAAGACTTCGCCCGGCGTTTCCCAACCTATGTAGACGAATACGAAACCCTGCTTACCGACAATCGTATCTGGAAGCAGCGTACCGTAGGCATCGGCGTGGTATCTCCGGAACGCGCGCTGGCGCTGGGTTTCAGCGGCCCCATGCTGCGCGGCTCAGGAATAGAATGGGATTTGCGCAGGAAACAGCCCTACGAAGTATATGACCGCATGGAATTCGATATCCCGGTGGGCGTGAATGGCGACTGCTACGACCGTTATCTGGTACGCATGGAAGAAATGCGGCAAAGCAACCGTATCGTCAAGCAATGTGTGGACTGGTTGCGCAAGAACCCCGGCCCGGTGATCACCGACAATCACAAAGTGGCCCCGCCGTCGCGAGTGGACATGAAACAGAACATGGAAGAGTTGATCCATCATTTCAAGCTGTTCACCGAGGGTATGCATGTGCCGGAGGGTGAGGCATACGCGGCAGTTGAACACCCCAAGGGAGAGTTCGGTATCTATCTGGTGTCAGACGGCGCCAACAAACCTTACCGCCTGAAAATCCGCGCGCCGGGTTACCCGCATCTGGCGGCTCTGGATGAGATGGTGCGCGGTCATATGATTGCCGACGTGGTTGCCATTATTGGCACGCAAGACATAGTGTTTGGGGAGATTGACCGATAATGCTGAGCCCAGATTCCCTCGCCCAGATTGATTACGAAATTGCCAAATACCCGGCTAATCAGCCCCAGTCCGCAGTCATGTCGGCGCTCCGTATTGCCCAGGTGGAAAAAGGCTGGCTGTCCACCGAAACCATGGATTTTGTGGCTGATTACCTGGGTATGCCGACCATCGCAGTCTATGAAGTGGCGACGTTCTACAACATGTACAACACCGCGCCTTTGGGCAGGCACAAGATTACCCTGTGCACCAATATATCTTGTGCGCTGATGGGGGCGCCGGAAATTGCCGAGCACTTGAAAGAGAAGCTGGGATGCGGTTTTGGCGAAACTTCCGAAGACAACCGCTTTACCCTGAAAGAGGGTGAATGCATGGGTGCCTGCGGCGATGCGCCGCTGTGCATGATCAATAACCACCGCATGGAAGGCTTTCTCACGCCCGAGAAAGTGGACAGCATCCTCGAAGAGCTGAAATAACATGGTCATCAAAGGCGGCGAAGTCATCTTCAATACAGTACATCTTCCCGAATCGTGGAAGCTGTCTACCTATGTAGCCAATGGCGGTTATGCAGCATTGCGCAAAATTCTGAGCGAAAAAACTTCGGCTGAGACCATCATTGCCGAGGTCAAAAAGTCGGCCTTGCGTGGCCGGGGCGGCGCAGGCTTCCCGACCGGTCTGAAGTGGAGCTTCATGCCACGCCATTTTGATGGCGACAAATATCTGGTGTGCAATTCCGATGAGGGCGAGCCAGGTACCTTCAAGGATCGCGACATCATGCTGTTGAACCCGCATGCGCTGATCGAAGGGATGGCGATCGCCGCCTATACCCTGGGCACCAAGCGCGGTTACAACTATATCCACGGCGAAATATGGGAAACCTACGAACGCATGGAAGCAGCGGTTGAAGAAGCCAAGGCAGCCGGCTTCCTGGGTGACAATATTTGCGGCACGGACTTCAGTTTTCACCTGTTCAACCATCATGGTTACGGAGCGTATATTTGCGGTGAAGAAACCGCGCTGCTCGAATCCATTGAGGGCAAAAAAGGCCAGCCGCGCTTCAAGCCGCCATTCCCGGCCAGTTTCGGCCTGTACGGCAAGCCCACCACGATCAACAACACGGAAACTTTCGCCAGCATCCCCTACATCATTCGAGAGGGGGGGCAGAAATTTCTGGAACTGGGCAAGCCCAATAACGGCGGCACCAAACTTTTCTCGGTATCCGGGCATGTGAATCGCCCCGGAAATTTTGAAGTGCCGATGGGGATGCCTTTTGCCGAGCTGCTGGAAATGGCAGGCGGCATTCGAGATGGACACACCTTCAAGGCCTGCATCCCCGGTGGTTCTTCTACCCCGGTGCTGCCCGCCGAGATCATGATGCAGTGCACCATGGATTATGACTCCATCGCCAAAGCCGGTTCAGCGCTGGGTGCAGGCTCGGTCATCATCATGGACGAGACGGTGTGCATGGTGAAAGCGCTGGAACGCTTATCCTATTTTTATTTTGAAGAATCCTGCGGTCAGTGCACCCCGTGCCGCGAAGGTACCGGCTGGCTGTATCGGGTGATTCACCGTATCGAGCATGGTCAAGGCAGGCCGGAAGACCTCGATTTGTTGAGCGATGTCGCACACAACATCGGCGGCCGTACCATCTGCGGTCTGGGAGATGCTGCAGCGATGCCGGTGCAGGCAATGCTCAAACACTATCGCCACGAGTTCGAGCACCATATCGAACATGGCAAATGCATGGTTTAGGTGAAGCAGATGCTAGAAATCGAAATTGACGGCAACAAGGTAGAGGTGGCAGCCGGCGGCACCATTATGGAAGCCGCTGCGCAGGTCGGAATTTATATCCCGCATTTCTGCTATCACAAAAAACTCTCCATCGCGGCCAACTGCCGCATGTGCCTGGTGCAGGTGGAAAAGGCGGCCAAGCCGCTACCGGCCTGCGCCACGCCGATCACCGACGGCATGAAGGTGTTCACCAAATCCGACTACGCCGTCAAGGCGCAGAAAGGTGTGATGGAATTCCTGCTGATCAACCACCCGCTGGATTGCCCGATTTGCGACCAGGGCGGCGAATGCAGCTTGCAGGATCTGGCGGTCGGCTACGGCGGCAGCAGTTCGCGCTACCAGGAAGCCAAGCGCGTGGTGAAGGAAAAAGACCTTGGCCCGCTGGTCGCCACCGACATGACGCGCTGCATCCACTGCACGCGCTGCGTACGTTTCGGCCAGGAAATCGCCGGCATCATGGAGATGGGGCAGGTGGGTCGCGGCGAACATTCCGAGATCATGCCGTTCATCAGCAAAACCATTGATTCCGAGCTGTCCGGCAACATCATCGACCTGTGCCCGGTCGGCGCATTGACCAGCAAGCCGTTTCGCTATACCGCACGCAGCTGGGAACTGTCACGGCGCAAATCGGTGAGCCCGCACGATGGTCTGGGCAGCAATCTGATTGTGCAAGTCAAGGATAGCCGCGTGATGCGCGTGCTGCCATTGGAAAACGAGGCAGTTAACGAATGCTGGCTGTCCGACAAGGATCGCTTCGCATACGAAGGCCTGAATTCCGAACAGCGCCTTAGCCGTCCGATGCTCAAGCAGGATGGGAAATGGCTGGAGGTGGATTGGCAGACGGCACTGGAATATGTCGCCAACGGCCTCAAGCAGATTCGCGAGCAACACGGTGCCGACAGCATCGGCGCGCTGGCTACGCCGCACCAGACCGTTGAAGAACTCTACCTGCTGCAAAAACTGATGCGCGGCTTGGGTACCGGTAACGTGGATAGCCGTCTGGCACAGGCCGATTTCAGGCTGGATGCCGAACTCGCACTTCTGGTTCGGCGCGGACG